>JASLCK010000325.1 GCA_030151865.1 Rhodospirillaceae bacterium
TATCGGGTTCGCGCGGCCAGGCGGCGCCCGTGGGAAGCAGGGCCTGAAGCTGGGACAGGTAAAGTTCCGGCGTGGCTCGCATGGCGTCAGCTCCAGCTCGGCACGCCCAAGGTGGCGATCTCGTTCCCAGCCGGGATGAAG
This sequence comes from Rhodospirillaceae bacterium, assembly GCA_030151865.1. GTDB lineage: Bacteria > Pseudomonadota > Alphaproteobacteria > Rhodospirillales > Magnetospirillaceae > JASLCK01. The sequence goes on from JASLCK010000325.1 coordinate 142, forward strand.
TTGCCCGCCGGGCTGGTCAATGTGTGGTCGGTTTCCCCGGCGGCCAGGCTGATGGCTTCGCGGATATGGCTTCCCAGGATGATGCCGCCCGGCTCGGCCTCGCGGCGTAACAGGTCCGTCAGTTCGGCAACCACCGCCGCCTTCACCGCGTCGGTGCTGGGGGACAGGCCGAGGATGGCCGGGTTGATGGGCTTGGACGTCGGCGCGAACACCACCACCTCGGCCGTCACCGGGCGGCGGGCGTCGATATGGGCTTGCACCTCGGCTACCTTCTCGGCGCTGGGGATGCCGCCGCCGTCATCGCACATGAACATGATGCCCACGGTGCCGACACCGAACCAGCCGGGCTTGACCCAAGCGCGGGTGACGCCCGGAACCTCTAAGGCCCAGGCCACATAATCATGCGCGGCACCCCCGTGCGGCGCCTGGCGGATGCGGGCCAGCAGACGGGCCAGAAGGGCGGCGGCGGTTTCGGTATCCGCGCCGCCGGTCATGCCGCCCGCGCCCACCACCAGGTCGGTGGCCACACCGCCGATGGTGGACACCACCTTGAGCTTGGTCCCGGCCACCGCATTGCCGCCCGTACCCGCCACCTTGGCGCGTGCCGGAACAGTGGCCGTGGTGCCGGTCACGACAGCGGCGGCGGTCGTGACATAGGCTACGCCGTCCGCGCGCTGCACTTCGGTGCCCTCATCAATGGGCGTTTCGTCGTTGCCGGTGAACACCATGTTGCCCACGGCGAAGGTGTTGGGCTTTGGGTAGATTTCCCAGATGGACGCCCAACGGGCCAAGATGTCGCCATCGGCGGTGTCGAAGGGGATTTGACGGCTGATCCAGTCCTGAAAGCCGTACAGACCATGCAGCGCCCCGGCATGCACGCGCGCCATGACGTTCAGGTTGGACATGGGCAAGCGGGCATCGGCGCCGGGCAGGCGGCTTTCGAAATCGGCCTGTTCGCGTTCGATCAGCTCGGCCAGGGTCGGGCGGGTGAAGCTCATGCGGCGATGTCCTTCCAGGCGCTGGCCAGGTTGTCGTTGGCGGTCCACAGCCAACCGAAACGCTCGGTCACGTTGGCGGCCTTGGTCACGGTGATGGCGATGCCCAGCACGCCGGTTTCCTGCCACGCGGCGGTCACGTCCACCCGTTCGGCCACGCCCAGGCGGGTCAGCCATTCCAGCGCCTCGCGGCAATAGAACTCGGCCCGGCGGGCGGTTTCGGCCGTCTGCTTCTCGCGCGACAGCAGCCACAGGCGCGAGCCAGAGCGCCATGGCGTGTCGTCGGGGGCGTTGACCGGCGGCACCACGTCTCCCCACCAGCCCCGGCGGTCGATGGTGCCATCGGGCAGAACGTCGCCCGGCTCGGCGCGGCGGTCGGTGAACAGCGACAGGGCGATGGCGGTCTTCAGTCCGGCCTCTTGCCCCAGCAAGCCGCCGATCAGTACCCAATCGGCGGTCAGGGTCTGGCCGTTGAAAGCGGTTTGAAAGTCCATTTACGGCCCTTCCGGCGGCTTGATGTTGAGGACCACGGAGCTGATGACGGCGCCCGCCTGCCAAGTCTTGTGTTCCCAGGCGGTGCCGCCGGTCCACGTCCAGCGCTCGCCGAATCCGGCCACGTCCCACGACCTGGACCGGGTGGCGTGCGTTTCGATGTCTTCGGCTTCCAGGCGCAGCTTCTTCCCGGCCTTGATGGTCACGTTCTGGTCGGCTTCCAGCGTGGCGTTCAGCGGGGTCTTCACCACCACGCCCGTGCGGGTCAGGTGGACCTTCTGGCCGAGGTCGTCATAGATGGCCACCTCGCCGCGCTCCAGCTCGATGCGGAACTGGCGGTCACACATGGCGATGACGAAACCGTTGGACCTGTCGCCGCCGAAGAACCCGGCGAAGGGCTGCATGCCCGGCAACGGGTGCGAGGTGAAACCGTAATCCTGGGGGCGTTCCATGCCGTCGCGGGTTTCCCCCACCAGGAAGGTGGCTTGCACCGTCTGGCACGGGCCAGCATCGTTGACCAGGTGCAGCACGCCCTTGCCCAGGCCCAGCTTGACCCGGTTCTTCAGGTACTCCAGGCGGTTGTCCACTTCAGCCAGGATCAGGTTCACCAGCGCGCGCATCACTCTTCCTCCGGTTGGGCCAAGAGGTCGAACGCCCCCGGCGGGTAGAGGTTGAGCTTGGTCACCGTGCCGTCGTCGTCGTTCTTGACGAAGGCGACGTTGCCCACCAGCCAATTGCCGCCGATCCGCAACCGCGTGTCGCTGAAGGCCACGGTCTGGCCGGGGCGCCACAGGCCGCCATCGTGCCGCCAGCCGTACACGGTGGCCGACACCGAGCGGCTTTTCCCCTGGGCCACCCGCTGTTCATGGGCCGCCCGTTCGTTCAGGTTGATGATGGTGCCCTGGGTTTCGGGAACGATGATCTTGGGGCGGTGCCGCTTTACGGCGGCGTCCCTGGCCACCCCCTGTTCCTGGCTTCCGGCCGTGGGATCGGAACTGTCTGGCGTCTCGCGGGTGCCGCGCACGATGATTTCCGAGAAGCGAGCGGCGAAGTTGTTGGGGGCGGTGGCGCTTTTGACGTTCACCCCGCGCTTCAGCTCGGCCACCGGCTTGCCCACGGTGCCCCGGCCAATGATCAGGTTTCCCAGACCGTCCGACCAAGGCAGGACACCGCGCTGGCGGCACATGCGCTCAATGCACGTCTGCACGGTGTCACCCGTGTTGACGGCCACGCGCTTGAACACGGCGCCCGTGTCGGTGGCCACCACCACCTTGATGCCGAAGGGGGCGCACATGTCGCTCGCCACGGCTTCCAGCTTCTGGTTCAGGTATTCCTTCACCTCGGCCGAGCAATCCACCAGGTCGCCGGTTGCGTCGCGCCCCGTCACCGTGACGGTGTTGGATTGTTCATCAAAGGCGGGAATGGGATTGTCCACCCATCCGGTCAGCACCGGTTCATCATCTATTTCGACGCGGCAGGATGCCCCGCCGTCAATGGGGTGTTTCTCAAGCTGACCGTCATTCAGGTATTCGTCGGTCAGGGTCAGGTTGAAGTCACCGGCCATGTGGTCCAGGTTCAGGGTTACGGCGATGTTCTCCCACCCCTCATGACGGTGGCCGCCAACCCACAGTGCCACGCGGTTTTCTGCATCAGCCATTGGTCGGCACCTTCAGGGTCAGGCCACCGGGGATGAAGCCGGGATGGCGAATGGTCGGGTTGCGGGTCAGCACGTCGCTTTCGCGGGCGGCATCGCCATAGAGACGCTGGGCCAGCACTAAAGCGGGGGTGTCGGCGTCGTTGGTCACGTCCGACAGGCGCGACAGGTCGGCGCCGCGCGTGGTGATGTCGCGGACGGATGCGGCGCGCAGGGTGTCCAGGGACTGATAGACGCTGTCGGGTGCGGTCATCATGCGTTCGTCCAGGGACGCGGCCACGTCATCGCGCACGGTCACGGCGTCGTCGTAGACGGCAAAGGGAATGTCGGCCGATGCTTCCGCCGCCTCGACCGCCGCCAGCCCCCGCACCAAATCAATCATGGCGGCCTGGTTGGTGGCGGCCTGGGCGCGCATGGTCGTGGTGGCGGTGATCGGTGCGAAGTCCTGACCGTAATCCAGGAAGCCGCGCGCCGCCTGATAGCGTTGCCAGCCCTGGCCCTGCATGCCCATCGCCAGGGACATCAGCTCGGAAAAGGATGACCCGAAGCCGGAACCGCCCCACAGGGAACCCCGCAGGCTCAACACGCGGCCCAGCAGCGACGACACGCCGCCATTGTACCGGCTCGCGCTGGTGCCCTTGGCCAGGGCCGCCTCTATCTTGTCCAGCGCGGCGCCAGCGGCAGCGGTGGCCCGGCTCAACACGTCGTCATTGCCGCGCGGGCTGAACTTCGCGTCGAAATCCCCCACCACCGTCGCCTTGCTGGCGGTGCTGGCCTGGCGCACGGCATAGGCGGTGTCGGCCTTGACCGTGTGCAGCGCCTTCTTGTTGTATTCCACGAAGGTGATGTTGAAGGCGACATAGCCGCCTTCTTCCACACTCTCGCGCCAGGTCACGCCGCGCACCTGGACTTGCCAGCTATCGCCCCACAGGTCGATATATTCGCCGGGGCCTTTTTGCTCCAGCGCCTCAAGCAACTTGTTCTTGGCGGGCAAATAATTGCCGCCCAGCTTGGAGGCCAGCAGGAAGGCTTCCACCTTGTAGCGGCGCAGTTTCTTGCCGGTGTCTTCGGGAACGCCTTCGTCGCGGTCGGGGAACTGATGATCAGCACCACGGCGGCCGGTTTCGCCCTCGCGAGCCTTCACCTCGAAAGGCACGCCGCGGAAGCTGGACGGCCGCAGATTGTCGCGCCAGCTCTCGGCCATCAGTTGCCCCCTGCCATGGACTGACCCGTGCGGGCAATCACGGTCACGCCGGGGGTGGACCCGCGCACATCGGCGCGCACGCCGGGCGGCAGCACCAGCACCACTTCAATGCGCTGGGGCGCGGCGGCGGTTTGGGCGGCGGCTTGGCCCCCGGACGAACCCTGGGCGGCGCCGCTCTCCGAACCCTTGGCCATGATCTGGGCGCCCCTGGCCTCGGCGGCGGTGATACCGGCACCGGGCGCGGCCATGCTGGCCTTGCCCCCGGCATTGTCCACGGCGGCGCCGGGCGTCACCTGGTTGTCGTTCACGGCGTTGTCGTTGGATGCCGCCGCCACGGCCGAACCCACCTGCGGCATGCCGTCGCCCTTGGGGTCCACCCACCCCATCATCTTGGCGAAGTCGGTCAGCGGCCCGCGCACCTTGTCCCAAATGGCCATGATGTTGGCCACGCCCGCGTCCCAGGTCGCGGTGACCTTGCCCCATACCGCGTCGAAGATGCCGGTGATGGCCTCGCCGATGGGCGCCACCACCTCGACCAGCGCCGCCCATTTGGTGCTGATGCCTTCCCACATGCCCATGGCGAAGGTCTTCAACTGGCTCCAATTGTCGATGATCTTGATTGCCGCCCAGCCGATGGGGCCGGTGAAGGCCAGGATGGTGCGCCAGTGTTCCGTCACCCCGTTCCAGATGGTGGAAAAGAACGATTTCACCGCGCCCCAATTGTCGATCAGCACGGCGGCGCCGATGGCAATGCCTGCGATGGCCAGGCCAACGGGACTGGCGATGATGGACGTTGACATGGCCGTCCACGCCACGGTGGCCATGGCAATGGCGGGCGGCAACAGAGTGAAGGCGGCGCCTACGGCGACGATGGCGGCGGTGGTGGCGGGCGATGCGCTGGCCATGTCGCCCAGCACGGTCACCACCGGGGTGATGACCTTCAGCGCCATGTTGAACGGCGGCAACAGCGCCGCGCCCACGGCCTCGCCCAGCTTGCCGAGCTGGGAATTGAAGCCCTTCAGCAACTCCTTGTTGGTTTCCATCATGCGGGCGAAATCGGTGTCCACCGTGCCCGAGGCGCCAGCAATATCGGCCTTGAGCTTCTTGTACTCATCCATGTTGGCGAGCATGGGCTTCAGGAAGTCCATCACCTGCATGTCGCCGAACAGCTCGCCGATCTTGAAGGGGTCGCCCTTGGTCATGGACTGAACCTTCTGGATCAGCACTTCCATGGGGTTCTCGCCATTGGCCATGGCGTCCTTCAGCGTCTTCTTCAGGTTCACGCCATGCTCGGCGAACTTCTTGACCGTCTCGGGCGCGGTGGCCTTGGCCAGGAAGTTCTTCATGTTGTTGGCCGCCTCGCTGGGGTCGGAGGCACCCTTCTTGGCGATCTGGAGCGCCGCGCCCAGAGTGGTGACGGCTTCGGTGCCCTGAAGGCCCAGGCCCTTGGCGGCGGCGCCCAGGGTCGGGAAATACTTGGCCATGTCCTTCAGTTCGAAGGCACCCTGTTTGCCCGCGAAGGCCAGTTGGTCCAGCGCCTTGCCCATGCCCTCGGGCGCCACGCCCAGGGTGTCGTTCAGCACGAACGCGGTCTTGGCCAAATCGTCAACGCTGGCCTGGGCGGCGGTGGCGGTGCGCCCAATGGCCTCAAGCATGCCGCTGGCCTTGTCGCGGGCCATGCCAGCCGACACCAGGGCGGTGTAGCCTTTGAGCAATTCCTGGATGGACTGATTGGTGCGGTCGGGCACGGCCAATTCGCGAAGCTGGCTCTTCAGCCCTGCAACCTTGTCGTTGGCCATTTCGGCGGTAATGCCCGCCTGCATCAACTCGTGTTCGAAGTCGCTGGCCTGACTGACAGCTTGGCCGATGACGTGAAGAGACGCCCACGCCTGGCCCACCTGCACCAGGGAACCGGCCAAGTCACCGGCCGCCCGGTTGATCTGGCCGATACCGCCCACGGCGTTGCCGATGGTGCTGTTGAAGCCCCCGGCTAGCGCCGCGCCGATAATGATGTTGGTGGCCAGAGACAAGGCGCTTACCCCTGATGTTCCAGTTCTTGGACCTCGGCCATGTAGGCCAGGAATTCCCTGGTCGGCATGGCTTCGATCTCAGCCCGCGACCAGCCGCTCACGCGGGCAAGGCGGAGGACGTCTCGCCGGAGTTCTCGTCCTCCGGAGAGGGAAAATTTTGCAGAAGGCCCTGGAGCTTGCCGTAATCGACCGGATGCAAGATTTCGATCAGGTCCACCGGCACGCCGCACAGGATGGCCAGAATGTTGATTTCGCGCACACGGGGGGACGCCGCTTCGACATCCAACGCGTCGAACAACTCCATGTTGGCCTTGACATGAGGCTCAACCATGCTGAGGGCCGCATAGCGGACACCGCCCATGGTGCGCGGCCGGAACAGCGGGAAGGTATGGACCGGCAGGCCCTTTTCGTTGGTCGTGGTTTTCTCTTCCATCTGTGCCCCCTTAGATTTTCTCGGCCGGATTGCCGTTGATCTTGATCTTCATCGGCCCGCCATCCTTGGCGGCGAACTTCAGCGTGTCGGCGCGGAAGGCGTTACGGATCAGCCACGTCTGCCCGGTGTCGGCGCGGAAGGTCACGGTGGCGTCCACCAGGTTGTTGATGTCTTCCACCGGGGTTTCGGCGGAAATGGGCACGTCGCATTCCAGCTCGGATTGCTTCGGGCTTTCGGTGTGGCCCACGGTGCCGTCGCCCAGGACGACGGGCTTGCGCTCCCACCCGCCCAAATCCAGCGAGGCGCCGTGCAGGGTGCCCACCTTCTTGCCGTCGTAGGCGATATCGGCGCGGCCAAGGTATTTGGTCATTTAAACCCCCGTTAAACGATGAACTGGATGAGCGCCGCGCCCTTGCGGTACTGGTTGACCAGGTCGGGCTGAAGCAGATGATCGGCGCGGCAACGGTCATCGGCGTTGCGCTCGACCACCAGGGCGGCCTTGAAGGCGTCCACGTTCTCCACCCACCCGCGCTGTTCCCAATCACGGGCCAGGGCGATGTTCTCGGCCTTCAGGATGGAGGGCGTGACGATGGCCTGACCGACGCCGAAGTTGGTCCCGTCGTCGGCCAGCTTGTGGCGCGGGAACTTCTGCGCCTGGCGGGCGCGCCAAGTGCGGCGCAGCACCGACAGGGTGGCGGGGGTTTCCACGTCCAGATAGCTGGGATCGTTCAGGCCCCAATCGTTGACCTGATAGGTGGTGATGGCCCGTTCGATCTGGCACAGACCCGAAGACGTGACCGTGAAGGTGCTGATGCCGTCCCACAGCAGAAGGTTGCGCTCCAGCTTGTCGAAGCGGTCCTTCTCGGCCGGGGCCATCATGCCCTTCAGGGTCAAGGTCTGGAGCGGCCGGGCCGGGTCGATGTCGATGGAGGACGCCGCCACCGCGCAATAGATGGCCGCGACCTCATAGGCCGGGGTCGGCGAACCATAGGTGGGCATGATGGACAGCGGGAAGGCGTTCAGGCTGTTGCCCAAGGTGGTCAGCGCCGCGTGGTCGCCCGCATGCGCGCTCCACACCTGGCCTTCGATCTGCTGGCCAGCGGACCAGCGTTCGGTGAATTCCGCCACCACGGCGGTCAGGTTGGCGCCATCGGTATAGGGGTTCGCCACATGGTGATACTGGGCGTCGCCCAGCGCCGTCATGCCCGCCACCAAATCGGGATTGCCCGCGCCGCCGCTGAACGGGGTGATGGTGAAGGTCAGGCCGTCGTCGGGAATGTCGCCCTGGTAATAGCCCAGGCGGATGTCCAGGCCGTTCCAGGCCGCGCCCTTGTGCCGGGCGGTCAGGTTGACCTTGGAGGGCGTGACGCCGTCCACGGCGGCGGTGAACACCAAATCCAGGTTGGCGTTGATGGCGGCGGCCAGACCCTCGGCCACCTGGTCGGCAGTGGCGCCGATGGCGACGGAAAACTGGACGCGCTGGCCGCCGATCCACACCGTTCGGGTGCTGGCCGACAGGGCCGGGCCGGAAACGGCGATGGCGGCGGCGGCCTTGGTCCCGGCCGGGTTGTCTTCCAACGCCACCACCCACACGTCCAGCATGTCGCTGGCCTTGCGGAAGGCGCGGGCCATGGCGGCCAGCATGGAACCCCGGCCGCCCAGCTTCACGCCGTGGTCGGCGGCCAGCAGGCGGGTCGGAACGTTGGTGGGCGCGGTGCCGTTGGGCAGCTTTTGGGCGAACATCACCACGCGGGTGGCGTCCAGCGCCAGGCCCTTGACGGCGTGGCTGTTGTCAAACTCGACCTCAAAGCCCGGCAGGCGAGAGGACAGGCTGATCTGCGCGAAACTGATCGACATGGCGGCTTACTCCTTGCCCTTGCGGGGCTTCGCCTCGGGGGCCTGTTCGGCCACCGGCTCGGCGGCGGCGGCTTCGGCTTCGGCGCGGGCCTCCGCTTCCTTGGCCTCGCGTTCCGTCTTGCCCTTGGCGATGGCCTGGGCGGTGGTTTCGGCCACCTCGCCCCGGCCCAGGCGGCGCAGCCAATGGGGATTGCGCGGCTTGGTTTCGCCCTCGGGCGGCATGATGCGACCGCTGATGGGGTCGCGGATGATGTCGCCCTGGCGGGCGGGTTTCAGATGCAGCTCGGCCATCTGGTCATTGCTCCAGGTTCAAGGTGTCGGACTGGTTGAGGGGAGGCACCCAATCGGCATGCGAGGTGCGGAAGTCGGTGATACCGGCGCCAATGGCCATGGTCTCGGCCAGCCCCTTGTCGCGCGGCACGTCCGGCCCGTTGGGGTCGCCGATCTGCGCGCCCGGCTGGTCCGGGGCGTCGGTGGCGGTGTAGGTGGTGGTGAATTCCACCGCCAGGACGGACAGGCCGGGCATGATCCGTTCGACGGCGGGGAAGGTGCGGATGCGCACGGGTTCCAGATAGCCGATGTTCAGGCCCAGCTTCTGGCCCGCCAGCACCGCGCGCACGTCCTGGGCCATCTGATAGGTGCCCACGTCCTTGCCCGCGCCATGGCGGGTGGCGGCCTGGTTTCGTTTGTTCATGGCGGCCACCACCACGCGGAAGGTGGCCTTCATGCGATGTTCGCCGTAGACGCCGTCGCCGGATTTGACCTCGTCCTGGAACGTCACCCACATGCCGGGCACCAGGTTGACGGACTTCTTCAGGGCGTCGGCGTCATCAAATTCGACGCCCAGGCTGTCGATGGTCTTGACCACATAGCCGAACAGGCCCAGCGCCTTGGCGCTTTGCAGCCGTTGCAGCATGGCATTTTCGATTTCAGCGATCACGGCAGGGCCTCGCGCACATAGTCGTTGACGATCTCCATCAGCTCGCGCCGGTCGGCATCATCCAGACCGAGGAAGGGGCGCGGGGTGATGGTCACTTTCCGGCCCCGCCCGGCCTGGCCACCCATCTGGTGGATGCGGGCGTAAACCACGTTGGTGCCGACCTCGACCTGGGACTGGCCCGCGACATAGGTCAGCGACTGGTACAGGCGCCCGCTGTCGCGCAGAATGGAGCCATCGCGCTTGATGGGGTCCCAGGGCGCGCCGCTGGGCGCCTGTTCGTCTTCGAACCGCCGCTGTGTGCTGGTCAGCAACGAGGCGCCGATTTCGGTCAGCAGCTCATGCAGGCGGATACTGAGTTGAAGCTGGACCAGGGCGCGGCTGACGGCGGAAGTGCCGTCCGCCCTGATGGTGAAGTTGACGCCTTCAGCCATGCCACGGCCCCCCGGACATGATGCTGGGCGCGTCGTCGAAGGTGACCAGGTCGTCGTCGTCGGTCATGGCCTCTTCGGCTTCCAGGCCCTGGCATTCCAGGATCAGGTCGCCCTTGGCCACGTCCTTCAGGCCAGCCACCGCCGCCTTGTAATTCTTCTCCACCGGCTCGGTCACACCGTCGCGGTGCAGGAAATAGCGGGCGATGTCGCAGGCCCAGCGCGTCACCAGGTCGGGCACGGGCGACAGCGGCACCGCATAGGTGCCCGCCGCATAACCGTTGATGACCTGGTCGGCATCGGCCAGGGCGACGGCCAGGCGCGGCCCGATCTCGCCGGTTTCGGCGTCATCGGTCAACTGCACCAGCTCGGTTTCGCCGAAGCGGGCCACCATGTCGTCTTGGGTCGCGTAGGTCATCGCCGGGGTAATCCTTGCCCCGGATGGCGAACCATCCGGGGACTTGGGTCAGTGGGGGTTACTTGCGGCTCGGCTTCTTGGGCTGATCCTTGGCCGGGTCGGGTTCCGGCTTCGGGTCGGGCTGGCCCTTGGGGCCGTCCTGGTCCTGGGCGTCGGGGTCGTCCTTCGGCTCGGCTTCGGCCTCGGCGGGCGGTTCGGGCTGCTCCACCGGGCGGGCATTGACCAGGGCCATGGCGGCGCCCAACTCTTTCCGCACGTTGGCCAGCTCGGCCGCCATCCACTTGACGGCGTCGAGAAGCAGCAGATGGCCGGGCACGCCTTCCACCTGGCACACCACGTCGTAGATGTCGCCCAACAGCTCACTGTCGTGGTTGGCCTGGTCAAAGCCCTTGTCGGGGGCCTCGCCCACCTGGTCGCGGTACACCACGGACCCGGTGGCCACCAGGGCGCGGGCGGTGGCTTCGTCTTCCAGGGTGATGGTCTCGCCTTCGGTGAAAAGGCGGCCATTGGCGCGGACGGAACCGCGCACAACGTTCAGGTGATGCTTCATGGTTCCCCCCTTAGACGGCGTTCTGGATCAGGAAGCCCGCATCCTTGGACACGACCAGTTCGCACACGCTGTCGATGACGCGGACGCGCTGGCCACCCCAGGCGCCAATGCCGCCATCGGCCTGGGTGCCCGCCACCTTTTGGCCGTACTGCATGGTCAGGCCCCAGGTGACGCCCGCCTTGTTGCTGGCAGTCGGGTCGATGAAGTGACCGGCGAGATGGCCGCCCCACACGCGCTTCATCGCGGCCGCCTGGCCCTTGCGGTTGCCATTGACGAAGCTTTCGCCCACCCGGATTTCCTGGACCTCAAACAGGTCAGCAAACTGCTGGCGCGTAACCATGCCGCCGCCGGTACCGTTGGGAAAAACACCCTTCACCACCTTGGGGTGGACGCGCAGCTTGCTCCACACGATCTTGCCCATGGTCAGGCAGTTGGGCCGCAGCAGCGGCGTATCCAGCATTTCGGTCAGGATGGCCACCGCGTCGCTGTCCGGGTCGCTGAACTGGTCGGTGCCGACCAGCGTCTGGACGGAGGAGGCGGCATAACTGGACGGGTTGAAGGTGATTCCCGCCACGCGGATTTCGCGGGCAAGCTGCACCAGGTTGGTGACGTTTTCGGCGGCGACGCCCAGCGGATTGGTGTTGGTGCCCTTGGCCTGGTCGATGTCGGGCTGGGGCACCGGATGATCCAGGCCATGGTCTTCACACGTGCCCGTCCGGTCCTCGGCCTTGATATCGACCTCGGCCGGGCGGCCGGTGCGGCCCACGGCGGTATCGGGCACGGTGTAACCGGCGGCCAGGTCGTATTCCTTGTAGGTGAATTCCTTGGTGGTCAGCACCGGGCTGACGCGCGGCATCACCTTTTCCGCGATCAGCGTATAGGCCGAGTTGCGGTAGGCGATGGCGATAGCGGTCAGGGTGGGGACGACGACGAACGGGGACGTGGACATGCGGGGTTACTCCCTTAGCCCTGCATCACGCCGAGGGCGTGCAGGTAGGTGATGACGGCGCCAGCGGTGCCGCTGGTGTCGGAAAAGCCGATGATGCGAACGTTGGCGCCCGCCGCCGGGACGGCCTTGACGGCCTTGCCGTTGGCATCGGCGGTCAACGGGTCGCCAGCGGCGACGGTGCCGCCCAGCTCCACCTCGGGCATGCCGCCCAAATCCACGTCCACGCGCTCGCCGCTGGCCGCGCCAAGCTGGCCGGTGGTGCCCATCAGGGCGTCGGTGGCGGCGGTGGCCAGCGCCACCTCGCCATCGGCGGCACCGGGCTTGACGATGCGATAGGGCGGGATGGCGGTGGTGGCACGGCGGCTCTTGCTGATGGTTCGGATCGTCACTTCTTGCCTTCCTTCTCGACATGCGCCACCGCGTCGGTGGTGCTGATCATGATGCCCTTGGCCCGCTGGCTTTCCTGGTAGTCCAGGGCGCGGTGGGCCACGTCGCTGGGGTCGTCGGCGGCGTCGGGGTCTTCGCCGGGGGTGCCGGGGGCGCGTTCGCGGAAATCGACGGTCGCCGGGATGGCCTTCAGGATTTCCCGGAAGGTGTCCGCCACCGGCTTCTTGCCCTCGGCGAAGTCCACCACCAGGGCGTCGGCACTGATGGCCTCCATGAAGTTCAGCAGGTCGCCCTTCGGGATGGGCAGCGGGCGGCCCTGGGCCACCAGGTTGTCCAGGAAGGCGGCGTTCTGATCGTGGCGGAACTTGGCCTGGCGTTCGGCGAAGTCGGCCTGCTGGAGCGCCAGTTCTTCGGTCTGGCGCTTCAGTTCGGCCGCGTCGGGTTGGGTGTTCTGTCCCACGGGAGGTTCCTTGGTCTGTTGCGGTTCGGAAAAGGCGGGGCTGTCGGGCGTATCGGCGTTGGCCTCGGCCTCGGACAGGGTCAGAAGGTTGTCGATGCTGTAGGCGGGCAGCATGGCTTCGGCCTTTTCGGCCCCCTGCTGTTCCACCAGCGTGTCGCGCAGGCCACGGAACAGGGCGGCGACGGAACGCCAGCCGCTGGCGCGTTGCCAGGGCCGCACCTCGGCGAACTCGACCGTAACCACGTCGCCATCCTCGGCGAAGTCCACGTCCTTCAGGCCCTTGAGGGCCGGGGGCTGGGCGCCGAGGAACGCGACATGACGCAGGTAGTAAGTGCCGGGCGTCGGGTTGGCCGGGTTGTCGGGGTGGTACCAGCTCGCGGAACGCTTCTTGAACGAACCTTTGCGCACCAGCTCGGCGAAGTCGGGGTTGACCTGGTCGCAGTTGGCCAGGACCACGCCGCCGTCCATCCGCAGGCCCTTCACCCAACCCCAGGCCGGGGCGGTGTCCTTCGGATGGCCGATCACCAACGGCGCCTCATGGGTGCCGGGGACATAGGCGGCGCATGCGGCGGCCAAGGCGGCCTCGCTGAAGTCCAGCGTCACCCCCTGCATGGCGGTGTGCGAACCGACGCGGAAAATCTCGATCTCGGGCAAGGCTGCATCCCCACGGGTGAAAATGTCGTGGGGTGGAGTGTGCCGAAGGGGGGACGCGCTGAAACGACCGGATCAGTTCCGGGGGTACGTTTCCCTTGCGCGGATGCTTCGCCGTTAAAGCGGTTTTTAAGGCCCTGTGGCGGGCGGCGACGGGGTGCCCGCCACGTCGATGCCGCCCATACCCCTTTGGGGTGTCAGAGGGCGTTTTTCACGAAACAGGATGATACACTTCAAATCCGGTCGTGGAAGTCCTATCATCAGGGATGCAGGCACCGCCCTTTCAAGGGCCGCACACCGTTAACGGTGCCGGGCGGCGTGGCGCGTGCGGGCGACCATATGCCTTACCAGAGCTTTCCCGTCAGCGCCTGGGCGATGACGATCACCATCCCAACCAAGGCCACATCCTCAACCACGCTCACGATGGCTGATGGCCATGTCGTGTAATCGCGCTTGTTCTTGGTCATGCTCATTCCTTCCGATAGGCGCGCAGACCCTGGCGCAGGGTCTTGACCGAACGGGCATCGCCCCGGAAGAACGTCACCCCCGACCACTGGCAACCGTCCGCATCGGCGACGATGCCCAGGGTGGTGTCCTTGCCCAGTTCCAGCAGCTTGATGTAGCGCCGCCGCAGGGCCACCCGGCCCGAGGCGCTGGATTGGGCGAAGCCCACCCAAATCTCGGCCGGGTCTTCCACCACCTCGCGCAGGAACGGGAAGAAGGCTTCGCGGCCGTCCATGCGGCTGGCCTTCTCCACCATGTGGTCCACGATGCCCTGGGTGATGTTGACCCGGCCGCCAATGGGATCGGTGAAGATGGCCTGGTCCCCGCCGATGGCATCACGCAGGGCGGCGCGCAGTCCGTCTTCGGTGTCGGCGCGCTTGCCCAGCTTGGCCACCGGCTTCTCGGCCTTGACCAGGTCGGTGGCCGGGCTGGCGCCGGGGGCGGTCAACGGTTCCCACGGGCCGTGTTTGTCCATGGCCGCCAGTTGGGCGCTTTGCCCCCATGCGGCTTGGCCCACGTTATAGCCGAAGCCGGTGTCAATGCCCTTGGGCGCCTGCACCTTCACATCGCCTTGCGGGGTGCGCAGGGTGCGGTCCTCCATCTCGACTTGCGGCGATGGGTCGGTGACTTCGTAGCCGTAGCGGGTCAGGTCGCGCGGGCCAAGCTGTTGCACGGTGCAGCGGCATCCCCAGCCGTTGGGCGGGTAATGGGTTGACCACCACGGGTCATCCATGGGCAGAACCGTGCCGTGCCATCCCCGGTGGTCCTGGCGGGTGCGGCGGTCCAGGATGGCCACATAGCGCAGATAGGGACGGCGGGCCTTGGTGGCCTGGGCCTGTTGCCATTTCCCGGCGGCATAGGCCATGCGCAAATTGGTGTTGAAGATGACGTTGGTGCGCCACCCGCGCGTTCCGTTATAGCTCCAGCCATGCTTCGCCACGATCTGGTCAAAGTCCTTGCGGAACTCGGCCAGGGTGGTGCCCTGTTCAATGGCCTTGGCCACCGCGTTGCGCAGGTCCGCCACCAGGTCGTCCTTCATTGCGCCCGCCACCACGAAAGCGCGGGCGTGCTGGGCCTGGTACAAATCCGTCCAGACGGCGGTCGGCAGGTTCAGCTTTTGGCGGAAGTAGTCGATGGCCTCGCTGAACGGGACGGCGGTCGGCTCAACCGTCATTGGCCATGTCCTCGCGTCCCTTGAGGTTGGCCACCGCCAGGCCGTCCCCCAGGGTCTTGGCCAGGTCGTCCACCGGCATGGCGGCGCCGATCTCCAGCAATCGCTTCTCCACGTCCGCCAAATCGGTGGCGTCGTCCAGCACGCGGCCCAATTCGTCAATCATGGCGGACAGGGCATCGCCCGCTAGCACCTCCATTTGGTCGGTCAGGTCGTCGGCGGCGTCGCGGGCCGGGGTACCGTCCCCCTCGGCGAAGTCGGCCGGGGTGGGGGGCGTGGCCGTGGTGGTCGCGCCGATCTGCGCGGGCACCGTGGCGGCGGGGCGCTTCACCCACCCCGGCCCATAGGTGTCCTGGATGTATTCGGGCGTCGGATCATAGCCCAATTCGTACAGGTTCTTGTCCCGCTCGGACTGCGCCTTTTCGTCGGGGGCGTCGGTATGGTCGCGGTACACACGCGGCCGGGCGGCGGTGGGGAAGTTCCAGGCGGTCAGCCACGCCACCGGGCCGTCATTCAGGCTTTCGCACAACAGGTCGTTGTCGGATTTCACCACGTCTTTAAGGCGGTTTTCATGGACCTGACCCTGGGCCTTGCTGGACCCGTTATCGGTGGTCATGGTCTGCGACAGGATGATTTTGCTGATGGCCTCGTTCATCAGGCCGTAAAAGGTGGCGTAGTCGCCGCCCGACGACCTGGCCGCTTCCAGCAATTCGATTTCAACCCCGGCCGGGACGACCACGCCGCGTTCGGTGCTGATGGCACGCAGGGCGCGCAACAGCTTGTTCCTGGCATCCTTGTCCGATCCGCGCGGCGCCTTGCCCAGGGCGGTCGGCATGGCGTACTTCTCCATGTACACCGACCAGAAGCGCAGGCCATTGCGCTTGAGCCAGACCGGCCAATAGAGCCAGTGCCCCAGGCCCAGGCCGTAGGGGTCGTCGTCGTCGTCGCCGCCCGCCGTGAAAATCCAGAACTTGTTGTCGGGCATCACCTCGCCCTGGGGATGTCCGGGGCTGATCAGGCGCAGGCGGCCTTCGCGGTCGAAGCGGAAGCGGCGCTGGCGGCGCACCTTGATGGCGTCCAGCATGATCTGGCCATTCTCGGCCTTGTACAGGCATTCGCCCACGGCATAGCCGTAATGGATGCCGTTCAGCATCTTCTCGCACACGCGGTCGAAGCGGACGCCGTGAAGCTGTTCCCGGATGAAGTCGGCGGCGGCCTGGTCAACGGAGGTGGGGCCGCCCGGCTCCACCCGCCACTCGCGGGAAATGGCGGCGGTCTTGCGCTGGCCGAAGCAGGATTTCACCTGATCGTCGCGCAGGATGCGTTCGTACACGATCAGGTCGCCGCCACGGGTGCGCAAGACTTCGTCGCGGGGCTGGCGCAGTTCACCCTGGAAGATGATCAGCATGTCATCGCCATCGGCGGTGGATGCCACCTCGTTCAGGTCGGGCGGTGCAATCTTCTTGGCCATCAATCAAACCCTTCCCAATCGTCCATGTCGTCGCCCAGCACGTTGCCGCCCGTGGCGCCGAAGTCGTCCAGATCCAGCCCGGCGCGGTGGTCGGCGCCATGCTCGAAACCTTCCATGTCGGGCATGTCCATGCGGATGGCGAAATCCGCCAGCACATGGGCTATGGCGCTGTCGCCGTGGCGCTTGGCGTCCTGTTTCTTGTCTTCACCCTTGCCGCCGCCTTCGCTGGCGCGCGGGATCACCGGCACGCCGCGCACCAGGCGAATGATGCGGTGGTCGGCCAGTACGTCGGCATCCCTGGGCATGATGGTGGTCTGGTCTTCGAACCCGGCCTTGAACTTGGGCATGGCGTCCCGGTACCAGGCTTCGGTCAGATGCACCTGGGCGATGCGTTCGAAGCCATAGCGTTGGGCCGCCACCTCGGCCAGATAGGCGCCATTGCCGGTGGCGTCCAACGCGCCGCCGATGAAGTTGGGCAGGCGGTCCACCACGTAGAACAGGATCTGGCGCTGTTGTTCGAACGGGATGTTTCGCAGCTCCAGCACAAAGGGCGGACGGCGGCGCATATCCTGCAAAAGCTGCAACGGCCAGAACACCGACAGGTCGCCCTTGCGCGCGAAGTCGTGGCCGAAGGCGCTTTGCAGCTTGGGGTCCATGGCCTCCAACAGGGGGCGCAGTTCGCGTTCGCAGAAGTCGCGGGCCTCGGCCTCGCGCAGGTGGTCGGCAAGCTGGGCGAAGCTGTCGGGCTGGTGCCAGCGCACCACCGGGATGCCATCGGCCATGACCCGTTCGATCATCCAGGTGGGCAGGTAGACGCCGGTTCCCTGCTTCGGGTTCACGTCCAGTTCTTCGTCGGCCGCGTCGCCATAGAAGGCGCGGATGCCGGCCACCCATTTGGCCTTTCCCTTGGGCGTCGGTTCTTCGCCCTTCTTCAGGCACACGCGTTCGTACAGGCCGTCGTTCAGGGCGTCGTCAAAGGTGATGCGCAGCAGGGCATAGGGCTTTCTCCCCTTGCGGCAATCTTCCACCAGTTCGTTGAAAGGATTGGTGGCACCGTCGTGGGTGCTGATCACCAGCACCTTGCCGCCCCAAATCAGCAGCGCCAGCGCCGCCTTCAGCAATTCGTCCAGGTCGTCGTGGAAGGCCGCTTCGTCGATGATGACGAAACCCTGGCGACCGCGCAGAGAGCGCGGACGGCTGGCCAGCGCAACGATTTCGAAGCCGGATGCGAAGCTGATGCGAAACGCCTGAATATCGCGGTCGCCGTCGCGGAACAGGAATTCACCGACCAGGTCACACGCCTGATTGAACGCCTTTGCCCATTGGCCGCACACGTCGATGAATTCGCGCGCCATGTCCAGGTTGTAGCCGATATACAGCGTGTCCATGCCCCCGGCTTCGCGGGAGGCGCCGGAGGTGGTCACCGCCAGGGAACCAATGCCCCAGGTAACGCCGATACGGCGGGACTTCTCGCAGATAGTCACCGCGTTTTCGGACACGGTGACCAGTAGCTTCTTCTGATAGGTCAGCAGGATTTCGGGGACGGCCTGGCGGATTGCCGCCTGAATGACCGAGTTCATTTCGCCAGCCCCAGCATTTCGCGTTGGAAGGCTTCCACCGCGTCACGGGTCAGCCCCATGCCGGTGGCCACCTTCTTGGCGGCAGCGGCGGCTTCCTTGGCCATCTCGGCGCGCACCTTCAGTTCACGGTCGGTGTCCGCCTTGGCGGCGCTGGCCAGCGACTGGATGGAGCGGGCCACGAACATGGCTTCTTCGGCGTCCAGGGTGGCCAGGGCGCCCTGTTCGGTGAACATGAGGCGGGTCAACAGTCCGTGGGCCAGGGCCACGTTCAGCTTGGCGGTCTGGCCCTGATCCACGACCAGGCCGCGTTCCACCATGGCCTCGGCGATGGTCTTTTGGCGGCGCATTTCCTCGGCCATGGCGTCCAGGCCCTGGACGTGGCGGCCGATGGCGGCGCGCGACGGCATGTCATCTTCGGCGATGCCCAGGGCGCCCAGGTCCAGCTCGGCCAGCTTGTCCATGATTTCGTCAATGGTGCGCCCATTGCGGCGCAACTTGCCGATCAGCGTCTGGACCTCTTGCGGCAGGCGGTCGATTTTGGACGGGCGGCGGGCCATGGATCAAGCCCCGCTCGGGCGGGCAACGCCTTCGACCCATTCGCGGCCCGAGGCGGTGCGCTCGCCTTTCGGCGTCACCCGCACTTCGCTCACGTCGCGGCCCAGGTCTTCCAGCGCCACCAGGTCACGCAGTTCCAGCCACCGCAAGTCGTCGCGCACCATGGCGCGGTCGAGATAGCTGTGATAGGCGCGAAGCGCGCTTTCCAGGGCCGACGAATTCAGCGCGCCCCGGTATTCCACCAGCAGACGCAGGATGACCAGGCGCCGGTCTTCGTTGATGACTTCTTTTGCCTTGTTCACTGCTTCGCCCCCATCTTCATGTGGCCTTCAACCATCAGCCGGGTGAAGTGCTCGATACGGTCCAGGCTTTCATCAAGCCCGCTGATCTTTTCTTCCAGACGCGCGATGGCGACTTCCGCCCCGTGCACTTTCTTGGCCGCTTCGGCGGTTTCTTCGGCCGCTTCCTTGGCTTCCCGCGCCGCGTGGGTGGCGGCGTTGATGGCGCCTTCCAGCTTGACGAAGCGGGTTTCGCCCTTGGCCAGGCGCTGTTCCATGGCCGCGACTTGGCCCGCCAGTTCGTCCACCTTGGCCTTGGTGGCGAAGGTCTTGGACAGCCACGTCAGAAGCCAAGGCGACAGGACGGTGAAGGCCCCGGCCAGCACCATTCCCGCCGTGGTCAGGCCCTCCTTGAAATCGGTCAGCGTCATGTTCACCTCGCCAGCGTGGCTTCCAGCTCGGACTGGCAGTCCAGGCAGGTGTTGGCGTGAGGGGCCGCCAAGCGGCGGCCCTCGGGGATCGGTTCATCGCACAGCACGCAGATGTCGGACCCGATGCCCTGTTGCCGGGCGCGGGCCAGGGCGGCGGCCTTGGCCACCGCCTGGTCGCGTTGCTTCAGCTCAAGGGCCTGGGCGGTGTCATAGGCGTCCACGGCTAGGCCCCCTGGATGGCCTGGTGCAGGGTGTCCGTGCTGGCGTTCAGCGCCGCCCATTCCTCGGGCGACGGGTCGCGGCCCTCGGCCACCAGGCGTTCCACCAGGGTCTTGGCTTCGACGGCCTGGGCGATGCCCTGGCCAGCGGCCACGGCGATGTCCAGGCCCAGCTTGATCAGGGCGATCTGTTCGGCATTCATCGGGCGTTCCCCTCGGCCAGAGTGTGAAGCAGGGCGTCCACAGCGTTGCGGGCGGTGGCGATTGCGGCGGGAATGGTCGGGCTGTCGCCCGCGCGGACGGCGTCCTGGGCGGCCTTCACCGCGTCCACGGCGGTGGCGTCCAGGCGTTTCACCACGTCCTTGGCGGTCGGGCTGGCCTGGTCGGACTTGATGAAGGCCAGGGCGGTGCGCTGGGCAATCACCAAATCGGCCTGGATGCCATAGACGGTCTGGGCCGGGGTTTCCGCCACCCGGCTGGCGCAGGCGATGGGGCCAGCCACCACCAGGGCGCCCAGCATGGCGGCCATCAGCAGGGCCGGGACGGTGCCGGGGGGAACGGTGGGCTTGCCGATGGGGGCGGACGCCTTGACGCGGCCATAGATGGCGACGGCGCCACCCACGGCACCGGCCAGCGCCAGGCCGATATTGACGGCATCGGCCTGGGCGGCTTCGTCCAGGTTGATGCCGAAGGCAGAAAACAGACCGGCGAGGATGGCGACGACGCCACCCCAAACGGCCCGCGACAGGTACCAGGCTTTCGGGTCCATGGGCTTTATCTTTCAGATGACGCGGAAGAAGGTGTGCCCGCCATGGGCGGCCGTGCTCTTGCTGGCATCGGCGGCCCAGGCGGGAAGCGTGCCGGTGGTCTTCTTGACCAGCGGGATGTTCAGGTAATGGGTGGCGCCGTTGGTGGCGTCGGGCAGGTTCCCGGTCACGGCCAAGCGCGCGATCCGCACGCACTCGCGGAAGATCAGGTTCGCCTCGGTGACGGCCATCAGCTTGGCGCGGTTGGGGTCATTGGGCAGCCAGCACGAGAATTGCCAAGGCGCGAGGCACACGGCCACCACACCTTCGCCCCACCAGTCGGGCTTGCCGTCGCCGTGCAGGTCGATGTTGACCCGGTTCATGATGACGTTGGCCACCATCTCGCGGCCCCGGCGGTCTTCGCCGCGCGCTTCACCATAGAGGGTGCGCGCCAGGACCATGACCGGGTCAAGCGAGGGCGGCGCGGCGGTGCTGTTGGAAGTGGTCGGCATGTAGTCTTTCCTCGGAACTGTTCCGAGAAGAAAGACTACGCGGCGCCTGTCTTTGTGGAACTCAAGGATGAGTTCCGGGGGTAAATAAGTATTGATGTCCCTGGCTGGATTTGAACCAGCTATTCGGTTTCCACGAGGAATTTGTCTCTTAAGGTTTCCACCCCGGATTTGTTTTCCGTCTCGTTCTCCAGCACGAGCAGCAGGGACGCATCAGATACTTAATTTTTCCTTTGCTTCCGTCAATCCTTGTTGACGGTAAACAGGTCTGGCGGTCGCACTTCGTTGGCGACCTTGCGCACGTAGCGTTCGGAGCATTTCAGTTGCAGCGCCACCGCGCGGCGGCTTCCGGTCGCGTCCAGGATGGCGACCTTCTTCAGGTTCTTGTGGACGCCGCGCGGGATGACGATGGTCTGGCCGCCGTATGCCTTGGCCAGCTTCTTCAGGGCGTCCAGGCTGATATGCCGGGTCAGCGGGTGCAGCGCGTCGGGATGCTTGGGGATATAGGTGGGGACGCCGCCCACGGCGTCCCCCAGCACCATGGCTTCCTTGGCGCCGATCAACCTGGCGATGTCGGCCAGGCCGCGCGGCCATGTGCGGATTTCTTCCTCAAGCGGCCGGTTCATTTGTACCGCCTGCCGCGAAGTCGCGCATACGTTGTCCAAGGTTTTCAACCAAACAATTTAAATCCCGCGAAGGATTATCCTGTTTGTATGCACGGCTGACAAGTCCGTGGACCTCCGAATGTACAGCCTGATAGGCATTTGTTCCGCTACCCATGATCTCTCCCAGCTTGGCGAGCTGGGCGGTAATGATGGCTTCCTGGGGCGTCTTGTGTTCGGCCCAGCGCACGCCGTCGCGTTCGCCCATGGATTTCAGGGCCTCAATGACGCGGAAGGCATCGCGGGGCGACAGCCACCGCAGGTCGTCCACCTTGGCGATGGGCCGCACGAAGGCGGTCAGCGCCGTCTCGGACGGATTGCGCACGGTGCCAAGATGGTGCAGCGACAGCCACAGGGCGCGGATTTTGCGCGAGGTCGGGCTGTCGTCGCGGCGGCGGGTGTCGGCGGGGGTATCCTTGGTTCCCCGGTTCAGGTGGGCCAGCACCTTGCGGATTTGCCCATCCGTCATGTCCTTGGCGCTGTCCTTGCCCACCTGGGCCACCAGCATGGCGCGGTAGTCGGCATCCTCGGTCAGGCCCGCCTTCTTGGCGGCGGCGTGCAGGGCGCCGTAGAGCTTCTTGCGTTCGGGGGTGATGGCCATCATCCGCGCTCCCGTTCCATGGCGTACCACAACTTGTCGGCGCGGCGTTGGTGCCGTTCGTGGGTCGCCCAAAGTTTGTCCTTCTCGGCCCTGACCTTGTCGTTGTTGGCCTGGGCGGACATCCACGCCTTTTCCGCCCTGCGCGTTGCGGCGTTGTTGCGGCTCAAGGCCGCATCACGGAGAGCCTGGAAGGCCGCAGTTTCGGCCTGTGCCGCTTGGCTGACCTTGTCTTGCATGGCAATGGCGGCGTTCATGGCGGCCATGGACTGGTCGCTGGCCTCTGCGTGCTGCACGGACATGATGTCGATACGGTTCAGCCGGAAGAGGTTGGTGTGGGCGAGGCGCTTGACCAGGCGCACCAGCTCGGGCTTGGACAGACCAGCCAGGGCTTCGTCCATCGTCGTCATTGCACACCGTCCACGTCATTGCGGCTGACCTTGACGGTGCAGCCGACAGCCGCCGCCCACACCATGAACTTGTCACTGTCCAACCTGTCGTGGCCATTCTCCACCCGGTTGAACTGCCATTCGGTGATGCCGATGGACTTGGCCACCTGGGCCTGGGTCAGGCCCAGCGACTTGCGGGCGCGCAGCAAGGTGGCGTGGGCGGTGATGCCCATCTTGGCGGCGATCATGCTCACCCCCGCGCCTTGGTGGCCTGGGTGGCCATGTCTTCGTCCACCAGGTTGTCCAGGTGCTCCTGATTGATGACATCGTTGGGGGCGGTCTTTCCCGCGAACACGCTGGCCACAAAGACCAGGTCGCGCTCGCGCAGCCAGCGATAGCGGGCGGCGTCGTGCGCCAGGTCGGCCACTTCCTCGGCCAGGAAGGCCCAATCCGTGTCGCTTTCGCCGTCCGTCTTGCTGCGCCCGGTGACCAGGGCGATGTCCTTCATTTCCTCGCGCAGGGCGTCCGCCACGTCCGCCAGTTCGGCAAGAGCGGTCAGGCAGGCAATGACTGGGGAACCCCGGAATTGGCTGCTGTAGTTTGACATGGCAATCATGTTGATGGCGGACCCGATGGGGTCGGTGGCGTCGAAGGCGCCGATGCAGTCTTCGTGAGGATGCATGGTGTCGTGTTCTCCGGTTGGGCCTGGCATCATCAGGGCGGGGCGGCCACTCCCCTGCCGACACCCCGGCGCCGATCTGCACGGCGCCGGGGGTTTCGCCTAGTGCTTGATTGCGGTGGCGGTCGCGCTGGCCTGTACGGCACGGAAATCCATCGCCATGGTCTTGCCCCGGCTGGCGGCGGCGGCCAGTTGCTCGCACATCCGCTTTCCGTCCACCTCCATGCCGCAGCTTTCAAAGGCCATTTCCATGAGGGTGGCGGCGATCTCCAGCATGTTGCCGTGCCGGTTCAGGGTAAGTTGGCAGGCAGTCAACAGGGCCATGGTGCTGGTGCCCGGCACATGGCCGATGGCCGCCACCTCCGTTTCGGCCGCGTCGGCCAAGCGGGAGGCGGCGGCAAGCATGGTGGCGCGTTCTTCTTCGGTCGGACCGGTCATCATCTGTCCTTTCACGAATGGGCCAGGAGGCCGGATACGGCGTTGCCGTCCGACCGCCCCATGGCGGCGTTGATGTCGATGTTGCGGGCGGCGGCGTTGCCGTGGTCCTTGGCGGCGTCGAAGCCCTTGGCCGAGGCGCCCTTGACGGGCTTCAGGCTCTTCTCGCTGAAGGTGATGCCGCGCCGTTCCAGCTCGGCTTCCACGGCGCCCAGGGGGGCCAGGACCAGGGCTTGGTGGTTGGCGCCTTCCACCTTGGGCGTGCGCCGCCACTGGATGGCCCACAGCTTGTTTTCCAGGGCGTTCACCAGGGCTTCCGTGAACGCCTTGGTGGCTTCGCGCTTGGTCTTGGGCGAACGGCGGCGGGTGTATTCCTTGGACTTCTGGAATTCCCGCGTGGCGCCCTTGATGTGGCGTTCCAGCAGGCCGTGCAGGTATTCCGCCACGGCGACATCGTTCCAGCGGCCGAAGTAGATGATGGACCATTGCCCGGTCATCCGGCCGTTGGAGTAGCGGCGCTGGTACGAGTACCAGAGCTTGCAGTGGCAGAAGGTGGCGACGACGCCCCACAGGGTGTCCACCACGGTACGGCGGCCGATCTCCACCTGGTGCTGGTCAAACTCCAACTCGGCGGCGTCTTCCACGCCGTGCTTGGACAGCAGCTCGGCCACCTTCTCGGCCGCCGTCATGGCCTCGGCTTCGGTGCAGCCGTTGCCGGTGGTCTTGGCCTTCAGCGCGGCAATGGTGTCGCGCAGCTTCTTGCGCTGGTCGGGGGCGATCATTGGGGCGCCTCCTCGGGGAGGCGAGGCTCCCAGGCATCGCAGACCATGCCGGACCATTCCCCGTCGTAGATGTCGCAGAAGCCGCCGGTCCACCGAACGGCGTGCGGGAATTTTTGGCAAACGTCGTTCCCGTTGCACCACTGCGCGCAGGTGGCGCAGCTCTCGGACGTGCGGTGATTGGGCGGCGGGGTGAACGTGACTTCGCTCATGGTGCCCCCCTACAGCTTGGCCAGGTCGAGGGAGATAGCCGCCGCCGGGGCGCCCATGTCGGGGCGTTCGTAGAAGCGCAGATAGGTGGCGGTGCCGGTCAATTGGATGGCGTCGCTGATGGCGTCCATGGCGCGCTTCCAGCGGTCGTCAGCGATGTCCAGGCGGCGCAGTTCCAGCACGGCGCCCGTGGACACGTTGCCTTCCTTGTCGGTTTTAAAGGCCCTTTCAACGATGGCCTTCAACTCGGGGCGGGCGTTGGCCGACCACTCGGCCAGGCATTCGCCCACCAGGGCCTCGGCCACCTTCAGGCGTTCGTCAAAGGTCAGGCGGTCGGCCACCTGGACGGTCATTTCCATCAGGCCGTCGAAGGTTCGAAGGGTCAGGTTGCCCTTCACACCGCCCAGGTTGGTCTGGTACTCGGCGGCGGCCAAGCCGACGAACGCCTGGGCCTCGGACAGCCACTTGGCCTTGAAGTCGCGCATGGCGCGCTGAAGCTCTTTCGCCTCGGCGACGGCGTTGTAGACCAGCGAGTGGCGCAGCTTGTCCAGCGGCTTCACCAGTTGGTCGGGGACGTTGTAGCCCTTGGGATTGGTCCACACGCGGGTGGTGTCCACCACCTCCGCGCGGCGGGCCGCCTCCATCACGTCGGCCCGTATGGCGTGGGTCGGCAGGTTTTCGGTATTGCTCGGTTCAGTCATGGTCTTCTCGTTGGTCAGAGGAACAGGCAGGCGGCGGCGACGCGGAGCGGCAGGCCGAGCCAGTGGAGTGCCGTGCGGCGGGCGCGGCGGATGGTGATGCGGGTGCGGCGGTTAAGAGCCATGGGTGACCTCCATGGGCGGGACCACGCCAGCCGCCATGCTGATCACGGCGTTGGCGAGAATGGCGAGCTGGGCCGACACCGGCATGTGGGGTTCACGGCCCGAGGCAATGACGGTCGCCAGGCCCACGGCCTCGGGCAGGCTGGACGGCGGCAACACGATGGTGCCGCCGTCGCTCAGGTCCACGGTGACCGGGACAATGGTGCCCTCGGCGGTCTTGACGGTCAGCACCTGGCGGGTGGGGCTGACATCGCGAAGCGCCATCACTTCGCCGCCCAGGCGGTTCTTGCCATCGGTCGCCACATGCTCGCCGATGCGGTAGCGGGATCGGATCGTCATTGGGATTTCCCCCCTTCGATAACCGACAGGCGCGGCTTGTCCTGGCCGGTGGGTTGCGGGTTGGCTTTGGGCTGGGGCATGGGCACCAGGGTGATGCCCAACAGCGCGGCGGTGGTGGTGACCTCGGACGCGCACCGCGCGAACCAATCGGCCAGTTCCAGGGCCTGATCGGCGGTCATGGTGATGGGCTGGCCAAGGCGGTACAGGCCGCGCCACGCCAGGCAGCAGCGCGACAGGGCCGAATGCAGGGAGGTCAAGCTTTCCGCCGCCTGGGCGGCGTTGGTGATGTCTTCAGCCATGGCGGGTGGCTCCTTGGCGGTGGGCGCAGTTGGGGCAGGCCATGGCCAGTTGCACCGACAGGCGGCTTCCCGTGCTGAAGCCCTGGCGCTGGTTGGCCAGGCAGTCGTTGGCCGCCAGCAAGCCCATCACCGGGCAGTCCACCTTTTGGGCCAGCAGCACGCCGCAAGTGGCCTTCTCGACGGCGGCGAGGTCGCCCCCGTATTTGCGGTTGATGGTCTGCGACACGGCGGCGCCGCTGTAGCCGATGCGCTTGCCTACCTCGGACAGGCTGGCGGCGTCGCAGGCGCGGGCCAGGGCGGCCACCCACAGCGGCAGAGGGTCACCCCAGGCGGCCGTGGCGTTGGCCAGGTGCTGACCGGCGCGCTTGCTGGCGCCGGGCTTGGGGCCGCGCGCCGTCATGCCGCACCGTCCAGGTCGGCAACGGGAACCGACTTCAGCGTGGCGCGGCTGCGTTGGCGGCGGCCGGTCGCCAGCGGAGCGGTGGGGATGGGAAAGGACTGGTCGGCGTTGGGGTCGTAGACCTCGGTCGCATTCTTGCGGATTTGCGGCGCCACCGGGCCAAGGTCGGTGACCAGTTGCCACCGCTTGAAGCCGTTGCTGGTCAGCGCCGTGCCGGGGGCACGGGTGGGCAGCTCGCGCAGGATGCCGACACGGGCCAGGGTGTCGATATAGCGCCACGCGCCGTCATAGGCGGCCTTGGTGCGTTCCTTGTCGTCGCGGGACGCCAGCTCGATCAGCTCGGGCATGCTGGCCTTTTGCCGGATGCGGATGGCGGCCCACAGGCGGTCGCGCATGGAGTTGGGGCGGGGGCGCCAATGCTTGGCCGTGCGCTTGTAGGTGCCGGGCTTGAACTTCTGGCCCGACGCGCGGAAGGCTTCGCCCTCGGCGGTCAGGGTGTAGCACCCGATGTCCTTGCGCTCGGCGTAGCCCTTGCCGATCAGTTTGCCCACGGCCCGCACCACGTCCTTGCGGCCCATGCCGGTCATCGGCACCAGGTCTTCCGGGGTCAGGCAGGTGTTGCGTTCCAGCGCCTTCAGGACGGCGCCCAGGCCCTTGATGTCGTCGGCCATGGTCAGACCCTCACGATGATGGGCTTGCCGGTGGCGCGGTCGTTGAACAGCATCTGACCGGCCATTTCCGCCACGCCGATGGCGGTGTTGGCATTGCGCTTGCCGAACCGTTCGATAGCGGCGATGCCTTCCTTGATCTCGCTCGACTTACCGGCGGCGGCGCGGTGCATGAACTCGACCAGGCAGGGCTTCACCTCGACCTCGCACAGGGCGGTGACCATGGCCTGGGCGTCCGTCAACGGCATGGGGCGGAAAAGGGCCGTCTGGCCGATGCGGCGGGCAATCATGGGGAAGCGCGTCAGGTTCGCCGCGACCTTGCCCATGCCCACCAGAATGAAGGGGATTTCCAGCATGTCGGAGAGGTCGCGCACCGTCTCCATCATCCGCTTGTTACGGCTGATGTGGTCGGCTTCGTCGATGATGACGCCCGTGGGGCGGCCGTCGCGCTGGGCGTCGGTGGCATACTTGGCCAGGGCCTGCACCGCTTGGCGGAACATCTTTTCAAAGCTGTATTCCGGGGTAACCCGCAGCTCGCCCAGCAGGTCGCGCATGAACCAGGCCGGGGTGTATTCCTCCTTGGCGCGGATGAAGGGGGCGCCGGACTGAACGGCCCACCACTGAACGGTGGTCGTCTTGCCGGTTCCGGGATCACCTTCGGCCAGAAGGATGCAAGCTTCGTTGGCGCCGCGCTGTTCGAGGGCCTTGTATCGCGCCAGAAATTCCTTGGCGTTTTGGGTCGGGACAAATTGTGCGCGCATGGTTACGATACCTTCATCTTGGTGTTGACCAGGTTGTTCAGGGTGGTGGTCGCCACCCCGTGGATTTCCAGCTCAAGCTGGAAGGAAGGGCTTTGCATGAGGGTGCGAAGCCCTTCCGCGTCCTGGGCGGTCATCCGTCCAGGGTTCTCCAACAGCCACCGCACCCATTGCATGTCGTCGCCGAACAGCGGACGGCCGTCCGTGGCGAATTGCTGGGGTTCCGGCGCGGGCGGCTGGTTCATGATTTCGATCAGGTCGGAGGCTTCGGACAGCGCCTCCGGGGTGGCGAAGGGGACGGCCTGCTGGTGTTCCAGCAGGGTGTCCGGGTTCAGCTCGGCCATGATCTCGGCGCGGTGCGCTTCGTTTCGCGCAAGGCGTCCCAGGGTGCGCTTCTCGGCGGCCTGCTGGGCCACCGACACCGGGAAGAAGCTGGTCTTGTGGCCTTCGAACTTGGCCACGGCGATGAAGCGGCCATCCAGGGCGCGCACCCATACCCGGCTGGCGTCGGTGGTGTCGTAGCCCACCAGCACGTCTTCGCCGTGGAAGGCTTCCAGCGCCGGGGCGAAGTAGGTGTTGCCGAACAGCTCGACCAGGGCGCGGCGGGTGTTGCGCTTCTCGTAGGGGCGGAACAGGTCCACCGCCTGATCCTCGGGCACCACGTCCGGGGTCCAGCCCTTGTCCACCGCGTCGGCCCACATTTCGTTGGGCGTCATGTGACGGCGCTTGCCGGTCTGCGGATCGTTAATGCGGGGCAGTTCGGAATGTTCGTGCGCGCCGTTATAGGCGTCCACCAGGTCGGAGGCGAACTCGACAAAGCGCGGCCAGGTCAGCAGCAGGCGCGACTTGCCGGTTTCCTTGATGTCCTTCCGCGTGATCTTGAAAGCCTTCTGGCGGGCTTCGCCGTCCATGTCGGCGCCCATGTAGGTGGGCAGGGCCTTGGCACCGGCCACCCACAGCGTCTTGTGGAGACGTTCGACCACGCCACGGGCTTGGGAATTGTAGGGAAGCGAGTGCTTCTTGGTGATGCTGAGGCGCGCCACCAAGCCGGTCAGGTGGTCATCCCACATGCGGTTCTTGTAGCCAGGGCCGTTGTCCGCGTACCAGATGTCGCACACCGTCGCGGTGGTGAAAGCCTTGGTGGCTGCGGCCGTCACATCCCACTTGTTTTCCGCCAGGCCCAGGGTCCAACCGACGATGCGGCGGGTGTACACGTCCACGACGATGACCATTTCCGGGCGGAACGGGCGACCATGGCGGGGGTGCTGCACCTCGGCGTCGAAGCAATGGCCGTCCGAGACGTACACAGCGCCCGGCCACAGCTCGGACGTGTCGCGGGCGACGTAGGCGCGCAGGGATTTGAGGGCGCGCGGACCCATGCGGCCCTGATTGCGGGTGATGGTGTCCAGGCGCAGCAGGAAGCGGCGGGCCTGGTCGTAAGATGGCACCAAGTCGGCGCGCAGCTTCTTGGCCAGTTCCTTGACTGCCCAGGCCAGCGACGGCTTGGTGGGGCGGGCGTACAGGTCCATCAGGGCGCCAGCCCATTCGGGGATGGGTTCCTCTGTCGGTGCCGCCGGGGCCAGGGCCACGGCGTTGCCCCTGGCCTCTTCGCGCGCCTTGATCCAGTTGTAGAGGGTGGCGCGGCACAGGGCCTGATTGCGGCCGACACCGGCGCGGGCATTGGCCACCGGCACCAGGGCGGCCAACTCGGCCGGCAGGGTGCCGTCCTTGGCCATGGCCACCAGACTGCCGATGGCCTTGGACTGGCTGGAACCTTCCAGCACCAGGGCGTCGATATGGGCCAGGATGGCGGCACGCGCTTGCATGGTGTCGCGCTGGTACGCCTTCAGCCCCGCCGGGTCGATCTGCGCCACGGCGGTGGCGGCGGCCTTGGCCACCAGGGCCGTGGAGCGGGTTTGAATTGCGCGTTTGCGCAATTCGTCCTGGGCTTCGGCAGGGAGGACTGAAATGGGATAGACGACGCCGCATCCCTTCTTCTTGCCCTGCCAGTTATCGGTCTTGGCGCGGATGTTGATGCCGCGCTTGGTTCCCGGCAGTCCGGGAAGCTTCAGCTTCTCCAAGTCGGCGGGGCTGTACCATTGTTCGCTCATGGCATATTCCCTTGGCCGCTATCGGTGGCTGCATGCGTCAACATCGCGGCGGCCTGGGCAATCATGGATTGGGCGGCGGCCACCATGGCGATACCTGATGCGCGCTGATGTTCCGCCGGAACCGGTCGTTTCTTGCCTCCGTTGCGAGCGTCCCGGTTGGAAATTTCAGCCTGAGCCTCACGGGGGAGCACCGATACCGGGTACTCAAAGCCACCGCCTTGCCCGGCACGCTTCCGCCCCTTCCAATGCTCTCGCTTGGCACGATGCTGGATGCCGCGTGCCGTATGTGGCAGTGCAGGCAGACCCATCGCTGCGATCTGCGCGGGCGAGAACCACTTCATGGCGCCACCCCGTTGCGCTTCATCTTGCCCAGCAGACCGCCCACCAAGTCTTCCATGTCGCCGGTCAGCTCACGGGCGCGCTGGTCGATGCGGCGGCGGACGGCATGCAGGGCGCCGAATTCGGCGCATACGGCTTCCTCGGGCGTCAGGGCCTTGAAGCCGCAGGCTTCCACCAGGACGTGAAGGGCGCGCCAGTCGCCCGTGACTTGGCCAAGGGCGCGCAGGGCATCGGCGGGAATGCGGCGGTCGTCCTGGCTGGGCGCCGCCCACTGGTCCAGTTGGGTCTTGCTGACCCGGCGGGCCAGCAGCTTGGACATGGCCTCTGCCACGGCCTCGCGCCGAAGCGGCGCGGCGTTACGGCGGGAGGCGTCGTCCAGGGTGGCCGCTACCGCGTCGCGCATGGCGCGGTCGAAATCCTCGGCGGGGGCCGGTGTGGTGGTGGCGGGCGGGGCGATGAAGAAGCCGAAATCGCCCTGGCGGGGGTCCGGTTGGCTGGCCTTGCGCTTGCTCATTTCATCACCGTCTTTTGACGATGACCGCGCGGCGCCTTGGGGCTATTTTCATTGCTGGAAATGGATGACCTCCGATTGCCCTCGGCGTCGAACCACTGAGGCCACAGCTCGTTCACCGGCACGCCGATGAACTCGGCGATGGCGCGGTTGGCGGTAGGCACCGGCAGATGGAAGGCGACGCGGCCAGACACGTCAGACAGCCCGGCATTGCGGGCCACGCTGGCAAGGGTTCCTCCGCGTTTCCTGACTTCAGCCTTGATGTCTTCGGGGTGCCAGCGTTTGCGCTTGGCCTTGGGCGCGGAAGCCATCTCATCTCCATTGACCACCCCCGGCCCTGCCAGGCCGGGTTTTTGCGGTCGGTAATGTTAACCACTGTTATTAACGATATGCCCATACGGGCACAACTTGCAAGCCCAAAAAGGCATTTCCCGCTTGGTTGCGGCTGCCCCTTTGGGCATTTCGGGAAAAGTCATGCAGGATCAAGAGGATAGTCAAGGTGGGAAGTGGGAAGGGGAAACCCTGCCAGATTTCCCGGAGGACCGGCTCAAGCGGGAAATTGCTGAGCGCCTCCGTCATGCGCTCAAGCTGGCAGGTGGGCCATCCAAGGTGTCTGCCCGCTCGGGCATGTCCCTTCGTACCATCGCCAATTACAGCAGCGAGCGCTCAGAGCTAAAGGCCAGCTCCCTGGTGCGTTTGGCCGAAGCGTGTGACGTTTCGCTGGATTGGCTGGCCACCGGGATGCCGCCCGTGCATCGCGTTGATCGGATCATGCGTTTCGAGGCTGATGCTGGGGGAGAGCCAAAGACGGTCTTGGACGAAGCCTTATTGGCCAAGGTGATTGCCGCCGTGGAGGACGTTCCGGCTAGCCGCTCTTTGGCGCCACACAAGAAGGCCCAGGTGCTTTGCACGCTCTATTCCATGTGGGCCGATAGCGAAATTCCAAGCCATGAGAAGGGGTTGGACACGGCGGCGCGGCTTGTCGCGCTGGCTTCCTGATAGGGGGGAACATGAAGCGTTTCATCGTCGCGGCCCTGGCCGTTCTGTTTCCGCTGGTCGCCATCGCGGCCGACTTCAGCATGGCCGAGGGCAATCTGGCCGCCGAGTTCGGCGCGAAGTTCCAAGTGACGAAGGAAGACGGCCAGCGCCTGGCCACGGGCTTCTCTGCCGACAACCGCCAGGCCGTGCGGTTCTGGGGAGAGGCCGACGAATATAGCCGTGCCCAGGCCATGGTGGACATGCGCCCGGCCAATGCCGCCAAGGGGCGGCGGTTCCTGGTCGCGGTGGCCAAGTGGACGCTGGACGACGCGCAATAGGGCGCCGCCGAACGGTTCATTGATGACGGATTGACGCGCCTCAAGGTCGGCGAGAAGGCGGCGCAGAAGCTGGGCGGGCGCGCCGTGGAAGTGGAACGCGCCAGCGACGTGCAGGCGGTGCTGCGGATCGGCGGCGGACGTTAGGGGCTGTTGTCTAAAAGCGTGCGCCGATCAGGCGATTTCGTTGGCGGCGCTGTCTAAAATCCGTGTCGGGCCGCCGCGCTTTAAAAATCACCCTTTAATGCCAGTGCGCCCGGCGGTTTTCCTGGGGTTCGCCGTCTCACGGTGTCGCAAGGTGTCTCACGAAGTCTCACCAGAACCCTGTCTAAAACCGTTCACCTGGTTACATTGATCATTACGCCTTATGATGGCATTTTCATTACATGAATCTATTTTATGGGATAGTGATATGCCCTATAATATTTTAGGACGCATACGTCACAGCGCAGGAAGCTATGGCGTGTTTGAGGTGATGCGTGTCATCTCGAAAGAGCCATTCAGGACAGAAGTTGTGGGGTACGTCGTGCTGAATCCGGAGGGGACGGTCGAATTCGGGCCGGCCTCTCTCGGTGAATGTATCGATCGGGCTGTTAGTTTAGAACAGGAGTTAAATCCGCCTGTGCCTGGGCCAGGAATGTAAGGCGTTCTTTCAATTTTTGTCCCTTTTCGCCCCGTCCCCTGTACCCGCCTACTGTGGCCTTTAGACAGGTACGCTGACCTGCAAGGCAGGTTGGCATCGATCTGGTGTTGCGCGCCGCAGCGCTGTCTTGCGCCGCCAACAAGAGTCTTTCGGCAGATTGCCGTTAGAGCGGGATGCCCGCCAGTTTGGCCGCCTGGGCGTCTTGCTTGGGCGGTCGGCCGAACATGCGGGCATATTCCCGGCTGAATTGGGACGGGCTTTCATAGCCGACCTCAAAGGCAGCGTTGGTGACGTTGACATCGTCGGCCACCATCAGACGCCGGGCTTCCAGCAGACGCAGCTGCTTTTGGTATTGCAGCGGCGACATGGCGGTCAGGGCTTTGAAATGCTGGTGAAAGGAAGACGGGCTCATCCCGGCTGCCGCTGCCAGATCATTGACCCGCAGGGTGGTCTTGAAGCTTTCGCGCATCAGGTGGATGGCGGTGGTGATGCGCCGGATCGGGCTGAACGGCAGCGCCAGTCGGACAATCTGGGCGGCATATGGTCCGCTGAGCAGCCAGAAACACAGCTCGCGCATGATGGTGGGATACAAAACGCCCACCGCTTGCGGGCTGTGACACAGGCGGACCAGACGGGTGATGCAATCCAGTACAGGGGTGTCCAGATCGGCCACGAACAGGGGCGATCCCTTGTCCAAAACCGGGCGGGGCGGCTGATCCATGCTTTCCAGGACCGAACGCAGAATATCCGGGTCGAATTCCAGGGTCAGGCCCAGATAGGGTTCGCTCTGGCTGGCGCGGCTGATCCGCCCCAAAGCAGGCAGCTCGACACTGACCACCAGGGCCTGACCTTCGCCATAAGTCAGGGTCTGTTCATCCAGGGAAACCTGCTTGGCCCCTTGGGCGACCACGCACAGCGACGGGCGATACAAAATATGGTGCGGCAGCACCGCATGGCCGGAGCGCATCACGGTCAAGGCGGGAATGGGGGGGCGATAGACACCATCGGCATTGCCCAACGGCGCAAGGGTCTGGGCGATGGCTTTTGCTAAATCCGCAGTCATGGCGCAGCCCTTTCAAGGCGGGTCCAGGATGATCCGACCCTAAATCTCCTTCCTGCCGTTGGCCAAGATGGATTGGAGGATTAGGCATAAAATTTCTTGCTTCCGGCACGCGGGGGAGATTCTGCTCGCGCATACTGCTTGCCAGATGAACTTTCAGCCGGAGCAGGCAGATGAACAGTCAGAACCTTGAAAACAAAACCGGTAAAATCGCTATCGTGACCGGTGGCAGCCGTGGCCTGGGGCGCAATATGGCCCTTAACCTGGCCAAGAGCGGTGTCGATCTGATCATCACCTATCATTCGAATCGGGCAGAGGCCGACGCCGTGACCGCCGCCATCGCCGGGTTGGGCCGCAAGGCCGTGGCGCTGCAGTTGGACACCGGCGACAGCGGGTCGTTCGTGGGGTTCGCCGCAGAGGTCAAGGCGGCGTTGGCAAAACAGTGGAACCGTCCCAGCTTCGACTATCTGGTCAACAATGCGGGCATCCATCGTGTCGGGGCCATCGGCGCGATCACCGAGGCCGATCTGGACCTGCTTTACAACATCCACGTCAAAGGCGTGCTGCTGCTGACCCAACATCTGTTGCCGGTGCTGGCCGATGGCGGGCGCATCGTCAATATCTCGTCCGGTCTGGCGCGCTTCACCATTCCCGGCAATGGGGCCTATGCCGCGATGAAGGGCGCGGTGGAGGTGTTGACCCGCTATATGGCCAAGGAACTGGCGGGACGCGGCATTACCGTCAATACGGTGGCTCCCGGTGCGATCGAAACCGATTTCGGCAATGGCGCGGTGCGTGACAATCCCGACTATAACCGCGCCGTTGCCGCCGCCACCGCCTTGGGCCGGGCGGGTCTGCCCGATGACATCGGCCCGATGGTGGCGTCGCTGCTGTCGGACGCCAACCGGTGGATGACCGGTCAGCGTCTTGAAGTATCGGGTGGGATGAACCTGTAACGCCGGGGCGGGGGCGTCAGCCCCCACCGGTCAGGCGGCGTTGATTTGCTCCATCAGGGCGTCGAAATCCTGAAACAGCAGCCCGGCATCCAAGGGGCGGGGCGCGCCGGTTCCGGTCACGGCCAAGGCGGGCACGCCCTGGGCGCGGATTTGCCGCATCAGACGGCGCGAGGATGACAGGGTCAGGGCCAGCAAGTCGGCGATCTGGTCGGGCTGTTCCTCCAAGGCACGGCGCGCGGCATCGAACCCGCCTGCCGTCAGGATCGCTTTCACGCCCTGAAGGCTGGCATTATCCTGGCCCTGGACATAGCGGGCGGTTTGCAGCAGCGCCAAAGCGTCATATTCCCGCGCCGGTTCAGTCAGGCGCACGGCCATCAAGGCAGCGGTGGCAGGGCCGGAATCAAAGCGGCCTTGGGGCGCTTCCAGGACGTTGCGGCAATAGTCCGGGGTAAACGTCTGACCCGACAGGGCGGCGATGCGCTGATCGTTGGCCCAGGCATAAGCCGCGAAATCGGGCGTCATCGGGCGCGCGCTCTCGCCGGAAAACAGTCCCGTGGGGGCCAGGGTGACCGAGACCCCCGGCTGGCGGCGCAACCGCTCGATGCCGGGGGAGGCCCCATAGCACCAGCCGCATAAAGGGTCGAACAGATAGGTAACCGTGACGTTGCTCATGTTGATCCACTCAGGAAGATTTCAGTCCTGATGTAGGGGCAGGTGCAGGGTGAAGCAAGCGCCTGCCCCCGGCGCGGATGTCACGCTGAGATCGCCGCCATGACGGCGCAGAATGGCCCGGCTGATGGCCAAACCCTGGCCGGTTCCCTGGCCGGGCGGCTTGGTGGTGAAAAACATTTCGAAAATTTTGGCCTGCAGTTCGGTGGGGATGCCGGGGCCGTTGTCACGTACCGACAGTTCGACCCAGCCGCCATGATGGCGGGTTGAAAGAGTGATTTCGCCCAACCCGCCCTGTTGTCCCTGATCGGCCAGGGCTTGGGCCGAATTGACGATCAGATTGACCAAGACCTGATTGATTTCCCCTTCGATGCCGATAACAGCGGGCAAGTCAGGGTCCAGATCAAGCTTCAGGTCAGCGACATAACGCCATTGGTTGCGCGTGACCGTGGTTACCAGATCGACCACATGGTTCAGGTCGAACAGCTTGGGCGTCTTGCTGCTGGGATAGGAAAATTCCTTGATGGCCTGCACGATCTTGGCGATCCGTGCAATCCCATCCTGGGCTTGGGTCACCGCGCTGGGCAGTTCATCGGACAGGAACCCCAGATCAAGCTTGTCCAGCTTGATCCGCAACAGATCCCAGTCGGGCTTTTCTTGCCCTTGCAGGAAGATCAGAAAGTCCAAAAGATCTTCAATTCCATCATGCAGAAAGGTCAGGTTGTCGCGGACATATTGGGCGGGTGTGTTGATTTCATGGGCGATGCCGCCCGCCAGCGTACCCAAGGCTTCCAGGCGCGACGATTCGGCCAGCCGCTGGATCATGGCGGCGCGCTCTTCCTCGGCGGCCTTGCGGGCGGTGATGTCTTGCAAGGTCAGCATGCCTTTGCCGGTTTCTCCGTTCCAATCGGTGCGGGCCAGAAGGATGCGCGGCTTGTCTTCCGGCAGGGGAATACGGATTTCCGCTTCCGCCTGACGGCCTTGCAAAAGATTACGCAGAGGACCCTGGTCATCGGGATGGACGCTGGCGATCAGGCTTTCCTGGCTCTGGCGATCACGGGATGTTTCCGACATCCCCAACAGGTTGGCGACATCGTCGCCAAAACTGACGGCCGCGCTGTGCTGCGTGATATCGATGCAAGCCAGCCGGGCGATGCGGTGCGCCTGATCCAGACGACGGTGCGCGGTGTCGATGGCGGCGGCAAAGGCTGTGGCGCGATTGGCCTGATCGATGCGGTTCTTCAGAAAGACGACGTGCAAGGCGGACAGCATCAGCGCCAGGGCGCAGATGATATATGCCGCCAACGGATGATTATTGGTCTGATAGACCGAACTGGGGATCGCGACAACCAGCCAGTCGCGCCCGGCAAAGCCGATTTTTTCGGCGGTATAGAGGCCATGGCGCAATTGCTCGGGGCTGCGGTCATCCTGCTTGGGATAAAGCCGCTGTTCGGCGGGCGGGGCCGACAGGTCAAACAGATGGAGTTCCACCAAAGGCAGGATCGCCGCGGCCTTTTCAGCCTTTCCCACATAATCGACCAGATCGCCGATGCGAAAGACCCCCGAGACATAGCCGATCAGCGGTCCCTGATGCGCCACCAGATCGTCTTTTGCACTCTGATCAAAGACCGGGGACAGCAGCAAGACGCCGTATTGACCGCCATATTCCTGGACCAGGGTAATCCGCCCGGTGGCTTCGGCCCGGCGGTTGTCGCGGCTGGATTCCAAGGCTTGGCGGCGCACCGGATTGGACGCCAGATCGAACCCTAGGGCCTTGGTGTTGGTGGCCATCGGTTCCATATAAAACACCGGAACATAATCGGGACGTTGGCCGACCGGCTTGGATTTGCCGTCATCATCGCGCTCGGTAAAGCGAAAATCCGGCAGGCCGTCCAGACGGGCGGCGTCCTCCAGCGCGGCTTTTTGCGCCAGTGGCACCAGCGGGTCCCAGGAAAACCCCTGAACGAAACCCTGGCTGTCGAGAACCGGCTGAACCATGCGGCGGAACTGGGCGCGGCTGGTCGATCCCGCCGGGGCGATGGCAAAATGCCCACCCAGCAAAGACACGCTGTCAACCGCCACGGCCAGATTGGCCCGCAGCGAAATCAGCCGGTGATCCGCCAACTCGCGGAACTGCCGTTCGCTGTTGCGGCGTTCCAGTTGAAAAACCAGACTGAACAGCAAAACCGATACCGCGACGCCCAGAATAATCGGCGGCAGCAATTGCCAAAACAGACGGGGGCGGGCGTCGGTTGACATGGTCGGACATCCGGGAAAAATCACCTTTAAATAATCTTCGAATTATTTGTGTGAATTTTCCATGCGGCAGAGGGCGGCATACCAAGGCTTGAGGGCGGGTACGAAAAAAGGCGCAGAACCCAGGGTTTTGCGCCTTTTCCGTTTAGGTGCTTTTACGCTTAACGTCGCCGTGAAACCGGGCGGCGTTCGTCGGGGGCGATGTGCAGGGATGGCTCGCGTCGGCCATGATGGGTGTCGTGGCCCCGGTCAAAGGACGGTTCGCGGCGCGCCTCGTCGTATCCGCCCCGATCAAACCCGCCCCGGTCAAATCCACCATGCCCGCGTTGAGCATAGGAATCGGCGTAAGGGTTGCTGTTTTGACGGCGCATGGCCCAACGCACCAGCAGCAGGAACGGCAGCAGGATCAGGCCGACCCGCAAACCATATCCGACCATGACGGCGGTTTCGTCGCCGACCATCGATCCGCCGATGATGCTTTCGCCGATATCGATGCCGAAGAACCCGCCAACGATGCCGCTGGCGAAGGGATGTTCAAACCAAAAGCCGCTGGTCAATTGCGGACGGCTGGTGCCCATGGGGGCCGGGGCGGGGGCCCCGGCGGGGGCACCTTCAGCCTGGACCGAGGGGCGCGGCGCGGCGTTGGGTTCAGACGGGCTGGCCGTACCGGCAGCCGGAGCTGGCGGACGTGCGCCATAGGCGGGTGCGGTCGAAGGTGCCGCCGCCGGGGCCGCCGCCGGGGCTGATTGGGTGCCGGGCGGCAGGCCGGGGATGACGGCGGTCCCGGCATCCACCTTGGGCAGGGCGGGGGCGGCGATCGGGGCCGAAGGGGCCTTGGCGCTGCTGGGAAGGCCCGATACCGGATCGCTGCTTTTGGTCTTGCCCAGGGCGCCGACGGTGGGGTCGTTCCAGTCCGGGGTGTAATGCTGCTTTTTGTCGGCGGCGGTGGCCGGGTTGGCCAGGGCTGCCGCCAGGGTCGCGGCGCAGGCCAAGCCCAAGGCGGATTTCAGCGCCGAACGGCAGGTGTGACGGAACATCACGGCAAGGCGTCCTTTATGTCTGCAAAGACGAAAATAACGGAAACACTAAGCATTACGGAATTCCGCCCTCCGGGTGAAGGGCCAATCTGGCAGGTCAGGCATCCGGTTCCTGATTTTCCGGTTCGGGCAGAGCGGGATGGGATGCCAGAAAGCTCCTGACTTCGCGCACGGCCTCGGCCAGACCAACCCGACGCGGCGTCACCCCCGGCGGAAAAGCGCCGTTGAGGCGTGACGGCATCAAAGGGTCCAGCAGAACGAACACCCCATGATCGCCCGCCCGGCGCACCAGACGGCCAAAGGCCTGTTTCAGGCGCAACCGGGTGATCATATCGTCGTAATGACGCCCGCCGAACAGTGGACGGCGCGCCTTGTGCAGAATGTCGGGACGCGGCCAGGGCACGCGATCGAACACGATCAGCCGCAGCGAGCGGCCCGGCACATCGACGCCGTCGCGCATGGCGTCGGTGCCCAGCAGGCAGGCGTCTTCCTCGGCGCGGAAGATATCGACGATGGTCGATGTGTCCATGCCGTCCACATGCTGGGCCAAAAGATCGATCCCGGCTTCGTCCAGCGCGCCCGCGATGCGTTCATGCACCGCCTTCAGACGGCTGACGGCGGTAAACAGGCCAAGCCCGCCGCCGCCTGCCGCCAGGAACAGTTCCCGATAGGCGGCGGCCACCTGATTCATGTCGTCCTTGCGGACGTCGCCCACCACCAGCACGCGGGTGGATTTGGCATAGTCAAAGGGCGACGGCACGGCGGCGCGCACGGCGGGCAGCGCCAGATGGGCTGCCCCGGTGCGCCGTTCGGCGGCGCGCCAGTCGGCATCCACATTGCCCGATCCGTCGCGCAACGTGGCCGAGGTGATCACCAGCCCCTGGGCCGGTTCCGCCACATGGCGGGCGAACGGCACCGACGGATCGGCCCAATGGCGGTGAAAGCTGATATCGACGTCGCGGCCGTCGATCCGTTCCACCGCGAACCAATCGACGAACTGATAATCGTTGGTGCCCGCCACCGTGCCCAGCATGGCCCGCCAGGCGAAGATCGGGGTCAGCGCGCGCCGGTCAATGCTGCGCGCAATGGATTCGATGCGCTGGCGGGTGGCGCTGTCCAACTCGGCGGCTTCGTCGGACAAAAGGTCGATCAGCGACTTGGCCAGCACCTTTAAGGGCTGGATCAGTTCATCCAGGCGGATATCCAACTCGTCGGCGCTGTCGGCCAGACCGGGTAAGGCGGGGAAGGGTTCGCATTCCAGGCTATAGGGGCTGTCCTGGCCGTTGGTGTGGGCATAAACCTGTTGGCGCACCAGGGCCAGAAAGGCTTCGCAGGGGCCTTGCGGCGTGCCTTCGGTGACACGCTGATGCCAGCCGGGTGCAGGCAGAATGCGGGCCGCACGCAAAGCATCGTCCAGGGCTTCCGCCGCCGCTTCGCTGTCGCCGACCAAATCTTCGCACCGCCGCCGCAGGCCGCGCGCCCGGCTGCGTTGACCATCGGCTTCGGCCCCCAACAGCCAGCGGCGCAGTTCGGCGGCTTCGAACCCCGACAGGGACGCCGAAAAAGCGCTGTCGGCGGCTTCGAAGACATGATGGCCTTCGTCGAAGACATAGCGGGTCGGCAAGGTGTTGTCGTCCAGGCCGCCAAAAGCCGCCTGCATCATCACCAGGGCATGGTTGGCCACCACGATGTCGGCCCGTTTGGCCCGGCGCACGGTGCGTTCGATGAAGCATTTGCGGAAATGCGGACAGGCGGAATAGATGCATTCGCCGCGCCGGTCGGCCAAGCCGATGGTGCGGTGCCGGCCCAACAGATCGATCAGCCAGCCAGGCAGATCACCGCCCACCATATCGCCGTCGCGGGTCGCCAAAGCCCAGCGGGCCATCAGCCCCAGGGCTACCACTTCGGCGGCCTTGGACGGATCGGCCCCGCGTGGGGCGGCGCGCATCACCGCTTCTTCCAGGTTCAGCAGGCACAGATAGTTTTCCCGCCCCTTGCGGATTACCACCTTGCGGGCTTTGACCGAGGGGTCGGGATGCAGGCGCGACAGTTCGCTGTCCAACTGGCGTTGCAGATTGCGGGTAAAGGTGCTGATCCACACCGGCCCCTGATTCTTCTCGGCCCACAGGCTGGCGGGGGCGATATAGCCCAGGGTCTTGCCGGTGCCGGTGCCTGCTTCCAGCAACACCACATTGGGGGCGTCGGGGGTCTGGCGCGGGGCAAAGGCCAGGGCGGCGGCCGAGGCGTAATCGGCCTGACTGGGGCGGGGCTCGGCATGGGCCCCCAGAATTTCCGCCAGCCGGGCGCGGGCCTCGGTCGGATCGACGGCGATGTTGCCGGGCGGCGGTTCGGGCGCATGTTCCGACCATTCGGGCAGGCGGTCCCACACCTTCAGGGCGGCGTTGCCGCGTCCCTGTTCATCCTCGGCCCCCAGGGCGGCGATGACGCCGGGTCCCCAACTCCATCCCACCTTGGTCATGGCCCAGGCGGTGCCGCGCGCATCCGACTGGCGGCTGGGATGATCGCGCGGCGTCAGCCGCATCAGTTCGTCCAGCAACTGATAGGCGGCGCGGGCCAGCAATTCGGCCTCGTCCTCGTGATGGCGGGGCGCGGGCAGGTTCAGAACCTGGGCCAGTCCGCGCACGGTCGGCAGGCAAAAACGCGCCGGGCGGACAAAGGCGAACAGTTCCAAAAGATCATAGCAGGGGAAGGGATCGCACTTCAGCCGCGCCGCCACGGCGGGCAGGTGGCACAGCAGCGGCGGCTCGGCCCGGACGCGTCTGGCGGCGTCACCGTGGGACAGATCTTCGATTTCCCCGTCCGGCGTCAGCCAGACCGCCCCCTTGGGGTGGACGATCAAAGCGGGCGAACTGGGCAGAATGACGCGGGGCGGGCTCATGGCGCGCAGTATAAGGGGGACGTTCGGCGGACGCTATCGGCTTGTCTGCGACCAACGGCGGGAAAAACGTAAAAACCATCCCATCCCTACGGATAAAACACAGAAAGGGATTTGCTGCTGATCTATCAAGGGTTTACAATTCCATACAACGATCAGGGGGGCGGTCCCCCATCTGCACAAGGGGGCATTAAGATGCGTAAGATGCTTGTTTCTCTGGTGGCGGCGGCTTTGGCTGTCACGGCGTCTTCTGCCGCCGTGGCGGCCACCAAGAAAGCCACCGTCAGTTTCTCGGAAGACGTTTTTCCGGTGTTGCAGATGCGCTGCGGTTCGTGCCATCAGCCGGGCGGCGATGGTTTCGAAAAAAGCGGTCTGGATCTGCGGTCCTATGAAGGCCTGATGAAGGGCACTAAGTTTGGCCCGATCGTGCAGCCCGGCGATGTGACCACCAGCAATCTGATGGTTCTGCTGGATGGTCGCGCCGACAAGAGCATTCAGATGCCGCACGGCAAGAAGAAGCTGTCCACCTGTGACCGCGATCTGATCCGCACCTGGATCCACGAAGGCGCGCAGAACAACTAAGTCCGTTTCTCCTTTCTGCAGGACCGGGCGTTCCTCCCTTGGTTTGGAACGCCCGGTTTTGTTTTTGTGTCTGTTATGGCGTCGATGGTGCGTTTAAGATGCCGACACTGTTCATGGCGATGGCGCGGGGGCGCCATTCGTGCCGACGATGGGGGATTGCATGCGTGGAACGATTTTGGGGTATGACGCCGTAAACCATACGGGCGTCATCAGTGGCTTTGACGGCAATCGGTATGACTTCGTGCGCCAGGAATGGCGGGCCGAAGGGGTGCCCCCGGTTGGTTTGGAAGTGGATTTCCAACCTGTCGAAGGCAAGGCCACCGTTATTTATCCGTTGCAGACCCCGGCTTCCGCCGCGCCGGTGGCTGCTGGTGCTGCTTCGGCTTCGGCCTCTGCTTCGGCCTCTGCCGCGACGGCAGCTTCGGTCGGTGGCGCGGCCCCTTTCCGGTGGGGCGATTTCCTGTTTTCCTATCAGGGTCGGATCAGCCGTTCGCAGTACTGGCTGAAGTTCCAGTTGCCGTATTTCCTGCTTTCGCTCGCGATCGGCATTGTCGAGTCCGTGGCGCAGACCCAGGGGGCTTTGACGGCGCTTTGGGGGCTGGCGGTGCTGTGGCCCAGTCTGGTGGTCGCCATCAAGCGCTGCCATGACCGCGACCGTTCCGGCTGGTGGCTGCTGGTCTTCTATCTGGTGCCGGTGATCGGCTGGATCTGGGGCCTTGTCGAGCTGGGTTTCCTGCGCGGGACGATCGGCGACAACCGCTTTGGGGCTGACCCGGTGGTGTGATCACAAAATCCGGTGATTTTGTCGTCCCATAATTGACGGCGGGGGCTAAGGTGTCTTAGCCTTCGCCGTTTCCATTTTCTCTGTTGGATATACCGCAGCCATGTCTGATCTCGCTGATTTTGCCCGTTCCGCCAGCGCCTGGCCGTTCCAGGAAGCCCGTGGTCTTTTGGACGATCGTCTGAAGGGGCAGAAACCGGCGAAAGGCTTTGTGCTGTTTGAAACCGGCTATGGTCCGTCGGGGCTGCCGCATATCGGCACCTTTGGCGAAGTGGCGCGCACTACCATGGTGCGCCGCGCGTTCGAGCTGCTGGCGCCGGGCATTCCGACCAAGCTGTTTGCGTTCTCGGACGACCGCGA
Organism: Rhodospirillaceae bacterium; assembly: GCA_030151865.1. GTDB lineage: Bacteria > Pseudomonadota > Alphaproteobacteria > Rhodospirillales > Magnetospirillaceae > JASLCK01. The sequence goes on from JASLCK010000325.1 coordinate 43,604, forward strand.
CGGCCTGCGCAAGGTGCCCGACAATATCCCCAACAAGGATCTGGTGCGCGAACATCTGGGCAAGCCGCTGACCGTGGTGCCTGATCCGTTCGGCACCCACCCCAGCTTCGGCCATCACAACAATGCCCGGCTGCGTTCGTTTCTGGACCAGTACGGGTTCGAATATGAATTTCAAAGCGCCACCGACTGGTATCTGTCGGGCCGCTTTGACGAAGGCTGTTTGCAGGTTCTGCGCCATTACGACGCCATCATGGATGTGATGCTGCCGACCCTGGGCGAAGAACGTCAGCAGACCTACAGCCCGTTCCTGCCGGTCTGCCAAAAGACCGGCAAGGTGTTGCAGGTCCCGGTGGTGGAACGCAATGTCGAGGCCGGAACCATCGTCTATAAGGACGAAGACGGCAGCTTCGTCGAAACCACCGTTACCGGCGGCAACGTCAAGCTTCAGTGGAAGGCCGACTGGGCCATGCGCTGGTACGTGCTGGGCGTCGATTACGAAATGTCGGGCAAGGACCTGATCCCCAGCTATCAGTTGGCCAGCAAGATTTGCCGGATCATGGGCGGCACCCCGCCGATGAACTTGAGCTACGAGCTGTTCCTGGACGATAAGGGCCAGAAGATTTCCAAGTCCAAGGGCAATGGTCTGTCCATGGAAGACTGGCTGCGCTATGCCCCGCCGGAAAGCTTGGCGCTGTTCATGTACCAAAAGCCCAAGGCCGCCAAGCGTCTGTATTTCGACGTGATTCCGCGTACCGTGGACGAATATCTGACCTTCCTCGACAAGTTCCCCCAGGAAGAGGCGGGCAAGCAGCTGAACAACCCGGTCTGGCATATCCATCATGGCAAGCCCCCGGCCCCGGAAACCGGGCTCAGCTATAACATCCTGCTGAACCTGGCGTCGGTCTGCCATGCCGAAGACCGTTCGGTGCTGTGGCAGTTCATCAGCCGCTATGTGCCGAGCGCCACCCCGGAAACCACGCCGATCCTGGACAAGCTGGTGGATTACGCGGTCGCTTATTACAAGGACTTCGTCAAGCCCAACAAGGCATACCGCCAGCCTTCGGCCGAGGAAGCCGCCGCCCTGGCCGATCTGCAAAAGGAATTGGAGGCCCTGGCCGCCGATGCCGACGCCGAAGCGATCCAGAACGTGGTCTATGAAGTGGGCAAGCGCCACCCGGTGTTCGCCGATCTGCGCGCCTGGTTCCTGGCCTGCTACGAAATCCTGCTGGGCCAGGATCAGGGGCCGCGCATGGGCTCGTTCATCGCCCTTTACGGCGTGACCGAAACCATCGCCCTGATCAAGCGGGTCCTGGCCGGGGAAAATCTGGCAGCCTGATCGCTATCGCTGTTGGACTGCAAAAAGGCCCCCTGTGTTGATGACACAGGGGGCCTTTGTCGTTTTAAAAGGGTGTTGATTTACGCCAGCTTGATCTCGTCGATGAAGCCGGTGACGTCCTGGTGCAGACGGTGCGCTTCCTGGGCCAGGGTGTCGGCCAGATTGGACAGATGCCCGGCACTGCCGCCGGTGCGCTGGGCGGCGTCCATGACGCCGACGATCGAGGATGACACTTCGGCCGTACCCGCCGCCGCCTGTTGGACGTTGCGGGCGATTTCCTGGGTGGCGGCCCCTTGCTGTTCCACCGCGC
>JASLCK010000148.1 GCA_030151865.1 Rhodospirillaceae bacterium
CGGCGACACCAGCGCGGGCAAGCATTCCTTCAGTTGGGACGGCAAGGGCAGCGACGGCACCAGCTACACCAGCGGCGATTACACCCTGACCGTCACGGCCAAGGACTCGTCTGGCAGCACGGTGTCTTCCAGCACCACCGCGCTTGGCACCATCACCTCGGTCGATAGCTCCAGCGGGTCGGCGACGCTCAACATGGGCGGCGTTTCGGTCGCCTTGAGCGACGTCACCAGCGTCAAGAACTAACGGGCAGGAGGCGGATCATGAGCATCGGCGGCGCCCTTAATTCGGCTGTTTCGGCGCTTCAGGCGCAAAGCCAGCAATTGGCGATGATTTCCGACAACCTGGCCAACAGCAGCACCATCGGCTACAAAACCACCAACGCCAGCTTTTCCACGCTGGTGACGGAACAATCCTCGACCAGCTATGCGTCGGGCGGCGTGGTCGCCAATTCCAACGCGGCGGTGTCGGCCCAAGGCCTGATCCAAAGCAGCACGGTCAGCACCAACGTTGCTATCGACGGCAACGGGATGTTCCCCGTCACCTATAACACCGACAAGAAAGAGCTGTACTTCACCCGCAACGGTGAATTCTCGACCGACGCCAACGGTAATCTGACCAACGGCAGCTATTACCTGATGGGGTGGCCGACCGACAGCAGCGGCAATATCCAAAGCAGCGATACCACCAGCGTCAACGGTTTGCAGACCGTCAACGTCAACCGCTACTCCACCTCGGCCGCCGGCAGCACCAGCGTCACCTTGAAGGCCAACCTGCCCGCCGATGAAAGTGTGGGCGGCAGCCTGACGTCTTCGGTGTCGATCTATGACTCGCTGGGCGTGGCGCAAAGCGTGCCGATCACCTACACCAAGACCGCCGCCAATACCTGGACGGCAACGGTGGGCAATCCCACTTCGTCCGGTTCCAGCACCCAAAGCGGCACGGCGGGCGGCAACACCACCTATACGTTGGACTTCAATTCCGACGGCTCGCTGTCCAGCATCAAAGATTCCAGCGGCACCACGGTCAGCGACATGACCCTGACCATTTCCAGTTGGACCGATGGCGCTTCGGCCAGCGCGGTGACCATGAATATCGGCACCGCGGGCAGTTCCGACGGCCTGACCCAGTATGCTTCGGGCAGCACGACGCCGTCGATCGATGTCAAAAGCACGTCCCAGGACGGCTATGCCTATGGCCGTCTGACCAGCGTCAGCGTCGGCACCGACGGCACCGTGACCGCCAAATACGACAACGGCCAGAAGATGGCGATCTACAAGATCCCGGTCGCCACCTTTTCCAACGTCAACGGCCTGTCGTCGCGTTCCGACAACGTCTATCAGGAAACCTCGGACTCAGGCTCCTACACCCTGCATGTAGCGGGCAGCGGCGGGTCGGGCAAGATCGACGGCGGCGCTTTGGAATCCTCGACCACCGACACCTCGGGCCAGCTCAGCCTGATGATCGTCGCCCAGCAAGCCTATTCGGCGGCGTCCCAGGTGATCAGCACCAGCAACACTATGTTCCAAGACCTGATCCAGGCCGTTCGGTAAGGAAAAAAGCCATGTCCGCCCACGAAAAAACCCTTCGCCGACAGGTCGAAGACGCCACCCTGGCCGCCGACCGCAAGATGATCGAGGTGCAAAACGCCCTGGCCCCCGACCGCAGCGCGTTACTCTCGCCCGCCGAACTGGTGGCCGAAGTGGCCCGTCAGTTGCGCGCCGCCGACCCCGAACAGCGCCAGATCCTGTCTTTGAAAACCGCCGTCGCGGTGTCGGACCTGATGGATCTCAGCACCGGGCTAAAACGTCAGTTGGCTGACGTCGCCCAGGAAATCAACCGTCTGAAAGGCCATGGGGGCGCTGCCGCCGCCTATGGCCGTTGGCTGGGCAGCCTGCCCGCAAGCGCCCGCCACTAAAATCGTTTTGGGAGAAACCGATATGCAATCCTTTCAGACCGTCCGCAAGCTGGCCGCCCCGCAGCCCCATTCCGTGCGCGCCGCCCAGCAAACCCTGAGCGCTGCCGAAACCGACATCGCCGAACTGTTCGACGTCATGGACGAACTGGTGGAACTCATCGAAGCGGAGAACGACCTGCTGCGCCGGGGCATGCCCGCCGCGCTGTCGGAATACAGCGAACAAAAGACCGCCCTGTCGCGCGAATACACCCGTCTGTGCCGCAAGGTGATGGGCGAACATGCCCAGTTCATTTCCGACCACGACACCTTGCGCCTGCGCATGATCGATATGGGCGAGGTCTTGAAGACCCTGTCGCAGGAAAACATGCGCCGCCTGGAAGCCGCCCTGGAAGCCACCCGGCGGCGCATCGAAGCGGTGATGATGGCGATCCGCGCCCACGACCAGGAAAGCGGATCCTATCAGCCCAACGGCGCGATGTTGTCGGGACGCTTTGTCCACGGCACCACCCGTTACGAAATCTGACCACCGGCCACCGGGGGAGGACGCAGCCATGTCCCTGAACATCGCCCTATCCAGCGCCGCGGGATCGCTGCTGACCATCGAAAAGCAGCTTTCGGTGGCCTCCACCAACATTTCCAACGCCAGCACCGTCGGCTATACCGCCAAATCGGTGACCCTGGCGACGCAGATGACCGGCAACGTCGCCCAGGGCGTGACCAGCAAGGGCATCACCAGCAAGGTCGATCAGTATCTGCAACGCGATCTGATCACTGCTCAATCGGCGGCGTCCCAGGCATCGGCCACCAGCAGCGGGCTTAGCAGTCTGCAATCCCTGTTGGGCACGGTGTCCAGTTCATCCTCGGGCGATGATCTGGCTTCGGTTCTGACCAGCCTGGGCACGGCCATTTCCACCCTGGCCGATGCCGCCGACAGCACGTCGCAGAAAAATCAGGTGGTGGCCCAGCTCGACCAGACCGCCAGCCAATTGCGGGAAACCTCGGCCAGCGTGCAGCAGCAGCGCACCAACGCCGACCAGCAGATCGCCGAAACCGTTTCCGACGCCAACACCCAGTTATCGAGCATCGCCGATCTTAACAAACAGATCCGCGTCGCCCAGGCATCGGGCCAATCCACCGCCGATCTGGAAGACCAGCGGCGCACCGCCCTGCAAAGCCTGTCTGAAGATATCGGCGTGACCAGCTTTGTCGATGGCAACGGCAATATGCAGGTCTATAGCTCGGGCGGGACGGCGCTGATCGACAGCACGGGCACGGTGCACACCCTCTCCCACACCGCATCTTCGGGCCTGTCGGCCAGCACCACCTATACCGGCGGCGGTATTTCCGGGATCATGCTGAACGGCACCGACATCACCAATCAGATCAGTTCGGGCAAGCTGAAGGCTGAAATCGATCTCAGGGATACCACCTTGCCCGCGGTGCAGAGCGAGTTGGATAACCTGGCGTCCGGGCTGGCCACCACCTTTAACAGCATCACCAATCAAGGGTCGGCCAATCCGCCGCCCAACAGCCTTACCGGCACGCTGTCCATCAGTTCCGCCAGCGCGGTCAGTGTCGCCAGCGGCACCACGGTACGCATCGCCCTGACCGATGCCAACGGCGATGTGACCAGCAGCAGCGATGTCGATCTCAGCGGCGCTGCCAGCGTCAGCGACATTCTGACCAAGCTGAATGCGGTCTCCGGGGTGTCGGCCAGCCTGGACGGCAGCGGCAATCTGGTGATCGCCAACAGTGACAACGCCAGCGGCGGCATTGCGGTGCAGACCACCAGCGGCAGCGTCGGCGGCACCGATCTGTCGTCTTATTTCGGGCTCAACGACGTGCTGACCGGGGGCAGTTCGGCGGCGACCATCGCGGTGCGCTCCAGCCTGTCGGCATCCCCCAGTCTGTTCCCGGCGGGGGCGTTGTCGTCCACCCTGACGGTGGGCAGCGCCGCTGTCGGGGCATCGGACGCCACCATCGCCAGCAAGCTGTCTTCGGCCCTGTCATCGGGGCAAAGCTTTGCGGCGGCGGGCAATTTGTCGTCCACCAGTTCGACCTTGTCTGACTATGCGGCTTCGATCATTTCCGGGGTGGCGACCCAGGCGAAAAGCGCGTCCGCCGCTTCGACCTCGGCGTCTTCGACCCTGAGCACGCTCAGCACCACGTTTAGCAATCAGTCGGGCGTCAATGTGGACCAGGAAACCGCCAACGTCTCGGCTCTGCAAAACGCCTATGCCGCGTCGGCCCAGGTGATGAGCGCGGTCGAGGAAATGTTCAAAAGCCTGCTCACCGCCGTACAAAGCGCATAAGACCGGCAAAGCGCATAAGACCGGACACGAATTTTAAGGACCGTCATCATGGAAGCTCTTTCGACCTACGGCCTTTATTCGACCATCCGCAGTTCGGCTGTCCAGTTGCAGCAAAAGATGGCCAACGCCAACATCCAGGAATCCACCGGGTTGGTCAGCACCAGCTTTACCGATTACGGCAGCCAGACGCGCCAGATGCTCAGCCTGGAAAGCGCTTATACCCGCACCCAGGCGCGCTCGACCTCGACCCAAAGTGCTGCCGATCGGGTGCAGGCCATGTACAGCGCCGTCGGCAACATGATCACCGAGATCACCAATCTGCGCTCGACCATCAGTTCGGCCATGTCGGGCACCACCGCCACCGGCCTGAACGAAAACGCCCAGGGCATCTTGCAGGATCTGGCCGGACAGATGAACAGCAAGCTCGATGGCCGGTCCCTGTTCGGCGGATCCGATACCGACAGCGATCCGGTCGATCTGTCGTCTTATCCAGCCACCTCGCCGCCCAGTGCGACCACGGCCGACACCAGTTATTACAAGGGCAATTCCACTGTGGCTGCGGTCCAGGTCAGCGACCAGCAGAGCATCAGCTATGGGGTGACCGGCAACAATTCCGCTTTCGAGCAGGCCCTGCGGGCCGCCGCCATGGTGTCCCAGGTGACCACCAGTCCGACCACCGACACCACCACCTTGCAAAGCGCTTACGATCTGGCCGGTAAAGCCCTGACGGCGCTCAGCGATTTGCAACAGCAGATGGGCTATACCGCCAACCGCCTGTCCGACGCCCAAACCCGGCAAACCACCTATCTGTCGCTGACCGACACCATGGTCGGCAATATCAAGGATGTGGATGTCGCCCAGGCCAAGCTGGACGCCACCAATTACGAAACCCAGCTTCAGGCGTCATATTCGGCGCTGTCGTCGGTGCTGAAGCTGAAATTGACCGATTATCTTTAAAAAATCCGCCCGGTTCGGAGCATGGCGGCGTTCAACCCTATAGAACGCCTGACGCACGAAGGAGTGCCGCCGCCATGACCCCCGAGAGCCTTGCCCAAGCCCGCGCCCTGATCGGACGGACGGTCGATCCCAACCCCGGCGCGCCGACCTATCGGGCCTTTTCCTTCGACATCTTCGACACCTTCCTGATGCGTCGCTGCACCGGCCCCGATGGGGTGTACGAGCGCGCTTTTCAGCTTGCCCCCGTCCCGGCAGGCAAACGGGGCTTGGTAGAATCCTTTGTTCAGCACCGCATGCTGGCCGAGCACAAGGCCCGCTTCAAACGCTGGGAACAGGGACTGCCGCTGGAAGTCACCATCGACGAGATTTACGCCCAGTTCGCCACCCGTGTCTTTGGCCTGAGCAACACCGACCGCCCAGCCCTGGCGCGGGCCGAATTCCAGGCCGAACTGGACCTGTGCCGCGCCAACCCCGACATAGCGGCGCTGTTTCGCAATGCCCAGGCCGCCGGTCTGAAAGCCGGGTTTCTGTCCGATACCTATTGGTCGTCGGCGCAATTGGCCGAACTGTTGATCCAAGCCGCGCCCGATCTGACCTGGGATTTCCTCTATGCCTCGTGCGAGCACGGGGTGGGCAAGGGGTCGGGGCTGTTTAATCCCTATTTGTCCGATCATGCCTTGGCGCCCGAGGAATGCCTGCATATCGGCGACAACGGCGTCGCCGACGTTCTGGTCCCGGAAAAGCTGGGGCTGAAGACCATCCATTATCCCCAGGCCCCTGCCCCGCTTGGTCCGATCCTTCAGCGGGAACAGACCATGATGCAGATGCTGCAAAGCCAACGCGGCGGTTTGTCGCGGCGGTTGGACGGCGGCTTGACCTGGCTGCGCCGCATCGCCGCCGCCGAAGCCGGGATCGATCCCCGCGATCCCTACGCCTATAGCGCCCATTCTGTCGTGGGGCCGGTGATGGCGGCGTTTCAGCGCTTCATCAAGCGCCGGGTGGAGCAGATTCGCGCCGATGGACGGCGCGCCGCCGTGCTGTTTCTGGCCCGCGACGGTTTCCTACCGTTGCAGGTCTGGGAACAGGACAATGCCGGTCCGGCCCATTACATCGAAATCAACCGCCGCGTCGCCCTGGTGGGCTGCGCCGATAATGTCGAACCGCTGCAAGATTTGTTCAAGCTGATGGGGATCATCAACGAATCGGCGGTTGATACCTTCCTGAAGACCAAGCTGCCGTCGGTATCGGCCTATTTCCGCGACAAGCCGGGCCAGATCAGCACCGGGATGCAGTTTGCCCGCGCCCTGCCCGATTTGATCACCGAAGCCGAGATGCACGATCTGTCGCTGGCCATGCGCGAGCGCATGATTGCCTATCTGCGCCACAGTGTGGCCGATTTCGACGCCTGTACCGACTTGATCCTGGTGGATTTGGGCTATGGCGGCACCATCCAGCGGGCCTTGCGCGGGCTGTTCGACCATGCTGGTCTGCCCCATGCCTTGCACGGCGTCTATCTGGCGACGGTGGATGACGCCTATGCCGGTCTGCCCGATCAGGACAGCGCCGTCGGCCTGTTGGATGATGCCGTGCTGACGCCCCTGGCCAAGCGGGTGCTGTTGCGCAATATCGCGGTGATCGAACAATTCTGCTCGGCCCCGGTGGGATCGGTGCGCGATTACGATGGGGCCTTGCCGCTACGCGAACCGGAAATCCGTGCGCCCGAGCAGTTGGCCTTCGCCGCCGACATGCAGCGCCATATCCTGAACTTCGCCCGGTCCTATGGCGCGGCCGCCGCCCGGTTGGGGTTTGATCCCTTGCAAGATGCCGATCTGGCCGCCGCCTGGAGCGCCGCCCTGCTGGGCCGTTTCCTGCTGCTGCCCACCGCCCAGGAACAAGAAGTGTTCGGCCAGATGCAGCATGACGTCAATCTGGGCTCGCGCGCGTTGATCGACATGATCGACGCTCCGGCCATGGCCGACATGCTGGGCACCATGCCGTTTCCCCAGGTTTGCGCCGCCAAGGAACCGCCGATGTGGCTGGCGGGCAGCCTGTCCACCGTCTCGCCGATGGCGGGATACGCCTATGCCCTGGCCGGTTTTGGCCTGCTGGGCGGCGACCAGTTGGCAGAACTGCGCGGCGACGAATTGACCGTCAGCGTCATCAAGAACCAGGAAGGCCAATCCCTGCCCGCCAGCCGCATGACCACCGGTTTTGGCGAAATCCGCCTGCGTATCCCGGTGCTGCGCCGCCATACCGGATCGGTGGTGGCGATCCCGCTCAACGCCTTTATGGCGTCGGGGGTGATCCGCTCGCTCACCGTTCAACAAGGGTCCAACAGTGTGCAGGCCATGGGAAGCCGCCTGATCCAACCCTTGCCCTTGGGGGCGGTGCGCGGCCTGGATACCTGCCTGTCGGGCCAGCATTTCCGCGCCGATGGCGAAGACGCCCATCTGTTGATCGATCTGCCGGAAGGCGAATCGCCGCTGTCAATCCTAACCCTGACCGTCACCCCGCTGGCGGCATAGAGCAGATTTCGATCTGATTGAAACAGATCGAAAATGCGATCAGCCCGCGCGGCGTTTGAGCGGGCCCGGAACGGGCCGTTTGACACAAAACTAGAGCCGATCCCGGAGGCTCTATTCCTGCACGGCGTTGGGGTCCAACACCCGCCAACCGCCCGGCCCAAAGGCCTCCAGCGGGGCGAAGCGGGCCTTATAGGCCATCTTGTCGCTCTCGGCGATCCAATAGCCCAGATAGACATAGGGCAGACCCTGCCGCCGGGCTTCGTCCACCAGCCATAAGATCATCATCGTACCCAGGCTGGACGCCGCCAGATCGGGGTCATAAAAGCTGTAGACCGCCGACAGGCCATCGCGCACCCGATCTGTCAGCACCGCCGCCACCAGATCGGTTTCGGGATTTCT
>JASLCK010000329.1 GCA_030151865.1 Rhodospirillaceae bacterium
CAACGCCCAGGCTTCGAGGTTTAGATCAAGCGGGCGCTGGGATCAACCACGCAACATATGGTGTGTGAAAAAAAAGACCCTACCAGCAATGCGGAAGGTCACCCCCGCAGAATGGTTTGCAGGCCATCAACCACGAACTGCACCGCCAAAGCAGCCAGGATGATGCCCAACACGCGGCTGATGACGTTGCTGCCGGTGGTGCCCAGGGCTTTTTGCACCCAGCCCGCCGATAAAAGCAGGATCAGCAGGATTGCCAGCACCAGCACCAGGATGCCCAGCATCGACAGGATTTGTCCGATCCCGTGGGCGTGGCCCATCAGCAGCACCACCGAGGTCATGGCCCCCGGACCGGCGATCAGGGGAAAGGCCAGGGGAAAAACGGTGATGTCCTGGCGGTGTTCGGTTTCCTCGTCCTCGGCCGGGGTGGTGCGCCGCGTCGGGCGGGCGAACACCATGTCGATCGCCAGCAAGAACAGCATCAACCCGCCTGCGATGCGAAACGACGCCAGACTGATGCCCAGAAACTTCAGCAGGGCTTCGCCGATAAAGGCAAACGCCACCAGCAAAATCGCCGCCAGCCGCACGCTGCGCTTGGCGGTCTTGCGCCGCTGTTCGACGGTCATGGTTTGGGTCATGGCAGCGAACACCGCCGCCATTCCCACGGGATCGATCACCACGAACAGGGTGATGAAGCTGGTCAGAAGAATGTCCTGGGACACTGGGAAATATTTCCTTAAACGGGCGGCTTGCTGCCTTAGATAGCACCAAGCCCCCGGATAAGACAGTCTTTCCCCGGCCTATTATCCCTGCTTGGCCAACTCGGCGCGGATTTCCCCGGCCAGGGTTTCGATATCGCGGCGATCGCCCGGCGACAGACGCCAGTTCAGCGGCAGATCGTCGTACAGCGAGCGGGGCAGGACATGGATATGGAAATGCGGCACCGACTGGGCCGCGCCGGGACCGTTGCTTTGCAGCAGGTTCATACCCTGAGGCACCAGGACGGCATTGACGGCACGCGCGACTTTCTGGGCGGTCTTTATGACGGCGGTCAGATCATCGGCGGGAATTTCAAAGATGTTCTGGGCGTGGTTCTTGGCGATCACCAGGGTGTGGCCCCGCGCCGCCGGATTGATGTCCATGAAGGCCATGGTGCGGTCATCCTGATGGACCACATAGGCCGGGGCTTTGCCCGCAGCGATCCGGCAGAAGATGCAATCGTCGTGTTCGCTCATAAAATCCCTCAACGTCGATGGGCTCAGGTGGCGCATCCTTTTGGTCCGCATTCTCCGATATGCGGTTTTATGCAACTGCTAGCGTATATATCTATCTGATGCAATCTCTGTTTATTTTCTGATTGCGTGCTGATCGGGCCAGACGCGCCGCAATTGCGGCGGTTTTGCCACAGCTTGGGGCAAAATACCCTAATTGCCAGGTTTTACGCCATAAACGCGCCATCAGCCGCCGGTAAAACTGTCCTTGTCGCCGGGATGAACCCCAAGCGAACGATACGATGAACGGAGCAAGCAGATGTTTAAGAACGTCCTTTCGGCCCTGGTGGTTTCCGGTGTGATGCTGAGCGGCGCGGCCTATGCCGCTGACGCCACCACCCCGACCCCCGCCCCGGCGAGCGCCGCCGTTGCCCCGGTCGCCAGCGGCGTCGTTGACGCGGCCAAGAGCCAGGGTATGGAAAAGAAGCACGAGGCCGAAAAGAAGGCGGTCGAAAAGAAGGAAAAGGCTGAACACAAGGCCGAGAAGAAGGCCGAGAAAGCCGAGCACAAGGCTGAAAAGGAAAAGGCCAAGATCAAGGACAAGACCGACGCCGTGACCAGCCCCGCCGTCACTGCCCCGGCCAGCACCAACTAAGGTTTCCCTCTCCTGTTCTTGTGACCAGATGCCATGAACGGACGCCCGGCGGTTTCCCTCCCGCCGGGCGTTGGCGTTTGTGCGGGGGCGTTTGTGCGGGCCAGTCAGCGGCCCCCAGCGACATCCAGCAAGGCCCCGGTGGTGTAAGATGCTTCATCGCCCAACAGCCAGACGATGGCCTGGGCGATTTCCTCGGCCTTGCCGGGCCGTCCTAACGGTGTGCTGGCTCCCAGGCGCTGGGCGCGGTCTGGCTGGCCGCCGCTGGCGTGGATTTCCGTATCCACCAAGCCGGGGCGGACGGCATTGACGCGCACACCCTGGCCCGCCAGTTCTTTGGACAGGCCGATGGTCAAGGTATCGAGGGCGGCTTTCGATCCGGCGTAATCGACATATTCGAATGGCGACCCCAGGCGCGATGCCGCCGACGAGACCAGGACCATTGCGCCGCCCTGGCCGCCGCGTTGATTGGACATGCGCCGCGCCCCTTCGCGGGCCGTCAGATACGCTCCGAATACATTGGTTTCGAACATCCGGCGCAGTCGCTCGGCTTCCATGTCGGCCAACTGCATGCTGGGGGCGACGATCCCCGCATTGATCACCAGTCCGGTGATGGGGCCAAACTGGGCTGCGACCTGATCAAACAGGGAGATCACATCGGATTCCTGCGTTACGTCACTCTGAAACGCCTCCGCTTGCCCACCGGCTTTGCGCACGGCTTCGACGGTTTCCCAGGCGGCGTCCCGATTGCCTTGGTAATTGACCCCGACCGACCAGCCGCGCACCCCACACAGAATCGCGGTTGCACGGCCAATACCCCGGCTTGCGCCAGTAATTAAGATTGTGGTCATGAGCCCCGATCCCCCCCTTTTTCTTGATCAGGCTTTGGCCATCTCCAACACGGCGCGCACCACGGCGTCGGCCCCGTCGGCGATCTGCGCGATGGTGGCGTCCAGCATGTAGCAAGGGGTGGTCGCCACCTTGCGGGCGCGGTCGATCACCACTTCGCCATGTCCGGCCTGCTGATGGGTGCCGCCCATGGCGGTGATGGCCTGGGCGGTGTCGGCGTCGTTGCCGATGGTCACGGTGACGTTGCCCAGGATGCGCGCGATCAGCGCGGGCGAAATGCACAGGGCGCCGATGGGCTTGTTCGCCGCCGCCATGGCCTTGACCGCGGCTTCGACATCCTGGTTGACCGAACAGCCGGGGCCGTCAAAGGCCAGACTGCACAGGTTCTTGGCCGCGCCAAAGCCGCCCGGAAAAATGATGCCGTCATAATCGGCGGCGTCGAACCCGCCCAGCGGCTTGATCTTGCCCCGGGCGATGCGGGCGGCTTCCACCAGGATGTTGCGGCTTTCGCCGGTTTCCTGGCCGGTCAGATGATTGACCACATGATGCTGCGGCGCGTCGGGGGCCAGGCAGACGGCTTCGGCCCCGTGGCGGTCCAGGGCCAGCAGGGTCATGACCGCTTCATGGATTTCCGCCCCGTCATAGACCCCGCATCCCGACAGAACCACGGCAATCTTGGCTTTCCCGCTCATGACTTATTCCCCTGGGTTGATGTTCGATCCTGCAAAGGTAAGCGGACGGCGGGGGCTTCTCAAGCCCGGTAAAGACGGTGGGCAGAGCGGGCGGGCAGGGCTATGATCGGCGCCTTGTTTGATGGCCCGCCCAGAAAGGAACCCAGCCATGGCTCAAGCCTATGATCGCCTGTCCGCCTTGTTCGCCCGTCTGTCGGATGTGGAAGAGGCGCTGGGCATCCTGCATTGGGACATGGCCACCACCATGCCGGTCGGCGGGGCCGAATCGCGCGGGCGGCAGTTGGCGACCCTGAAGTCTTTGCACCACGAAATGCTGACGGCCCCCGACATGGCCGATCTGCTGGACGCCGCCGAAGGGGAAAGCCTGGACGAATGGCAGCGCTCCAACCTGCGGGAAATGCACCGCGACTGGGTGCATGCGGCAGCGGTGCCGTCGCGGCTGGTGGAAGACCTGTCCCGCGCCGGATCGGCTTGCGAAATGGCATGGCGCAAGGCCCGCCCCGCTTCGGACTTTCAGGCCGTCGCGCCGTTCCTGGCCGAGGTGCTGCGCCTGACCCGCGAAGTCGCCGAGGTGAAATCCCAGGCGCTGGGGGTCGATCCCTATGACGCGCTGCTCGACCAGTACGAGCCGGGCGGGCGTTCGGCGGAAATCGATGCGGTGTTCGCCGATCTGGAACGGTTTCTGCCCGGCTTTCTGGCCGAGGTGACGGCGCGGCAGGCGGCTTTGCCCGCCGGTCCGCAAGGCCCGTTCCCGGTGGACAAGCAAAAGGCGCTGGGTTTGCGCATGATGGAGATCATGGGCTTTGAATTCGACCATGGCCGTCTGGATATCTCGCAGCATCCGTTTTGCGGCGGCACCCCCGACGATGTGCGCATCACCACCCGCTATGACGAAGCCGACTTCATGAAGAGCCTGATGGGCGTTATCCATGAAACCGGCCATGCCCTTTACGAACGCGGTCTGCCCCAGGGCTGGCGCGGCCAGCCGGTGGGGCGGGCGCGGGGCATGAGCATCCATGAAAGCCAAAGCCTGTTGATGGAAATGCAGGTCTGCCGGTCCAAGGAATTCCTGTCCTTCGCCGCCCCCCTGGCTGCCGAGATGTTTGGCGCCAAGGGGCAGCCCGGCTGGGATGGCGACACCTTCCGCGCCCTTTATCTGCGGGTGCGCCCCGGCTTCATCCGCGTCGATGCTGACGAAGTGACCTATCCGGCCCATGTGATTTTGCGCTATCGCCTGGAAAAGGCCCTGATCGCGGGCGAAATGCAGGTCGCGGAAATCCCCACCGCCTGGGATGAAGGCTTCATGGCCTTGCTGGGGCAGGACGTGCCCGACAACCGTCAGGGCTGTTTGCAGGATATCCACTGGTACGACGGCGCGTTCGGCTATTTTCCCACCTATACCCTGGGCGCGATGACGGCGGCGCAATTGTTCGATGCCGCCAAGAAGGCGGTGCCGGGCTTACTGAACAGCATCGGACAGGGCGACTTCGCGCCGCTGCTGGGCTGGCTCAGGACCAATCTGCACAGCCAAGGCTCGCACCTGTCGGCCAGCGCCCTGCTGACCAAGGCTACCGGCCGCCCGCTGGACGCCCAGGTCTTCAAGGACCATCTGCGCCAGCGCTATCTGGGGTAGGGGCCGGACGGCCCCGCCCGGTGCCTGAGTGGTTTCGGCATCCCCCCACCCTCGATCCCTCCCCGCCAGGGGGAGGGAAGGGAAGGCGTCGCCGTCAGGACACCCGGAGCGTAGCGACTATGCGCATTGAGCGCGCCGCAGCGAAGCGGAGGTAAGGCAAGGATGCGGATGCATCCGCCCGCCGTTTGAGGGGCTCAATATAACTTAGCCAAGCGGGCGCATCCGCCCTCTTGGCGGGGCCCCTTAAATTCTTGCCCTTGGGCCGCGGCCGATGACCAGGGCGGTCCAGCCGTTCATGCGGATTTTGCCCAGCATCGACAGGCCTTGGGCGCGGTGGGTGGCCATGACATAGCGTTCCTGGCTGTTGAGCAGGCCCGACAGCACGGCGATGCCGTCGTCGGTCAGGTGGCGGCTGAGATCGGCGGCCATGTGGGCCAGGGGGCGGGCCAGGATGTTGGCGACGATCAGATCATAGGGCTTGCCCTTCCTCAGAGCGCGACCGCGATAGCCGTCTGACTGGAAGGCGCGGAAGCGCCGCCCGCTGCCGACGCCGTTGCGCCGGGCGTTGATGTTGGCGACGGTGACCGAAATGGGGTCGATGTCCGACGCGGTCACCTTGTTGTGGGTGGCCTTGGCCAGGGCGATGCCCAGAATGCCCGAGCCGCAGCCGAGATCCAGCGGACGGCGGAAGCTGCGGCGCTTCAGCAAAAGATCGATGGCGCGCAGACAGCTGTAGGTGGTGGCGTGCTCGCCCGAGCCGAAAGCGGTGCCCGCATCGATCAGCAGGCCGATGCGCCCGGCGGGCACCTTGCCTTCATAATGCGAGCCATGGACGAAGAAACGTCCGGCGTCGATGGGCGGAAAGGACTGTAAGGTCGCCAGCACCCAATCGATATCGGGCACCATTTCCACCTGGAACGGCGGGATGTCGATACCGACCATGGTGGCGGTCAGGGCGATGGCGGCTTCCACCTTGGCCCGTTCCACCGGCGTGCGCGAAAAGCCTTCCAGCCGCCAGCGTTCCTGCTGGTTGTTTTCGTCGGCGTCGGGGTCGGCCAGGAACCAGGACACCGCGTCGGTGAACTGCTCCATCGCCGTTTCGAACGATTCAACGGCGAACAGCGGCACGACCACTTCGACGCGCCAGATGTCGGGATGGGGCTTGGGCATGGGTCCGGGCTTTCTTAAAAGGTCAAATGAGGGCTTAAAAGGTCAAATAAGGGCGGGCAAAGGCCGTTGGGCGGGGCATTACGCCAAGGATACGAAGCTGTCCACGACTTTCTTCAATCCGGCTTTGTCAAAGGCGATCTCCAGCTTGTTGCCTTCGACGGCGCGCACCCGGCCATAGCCGAATTTCTGGTGAAAGACGCGGTCGCCCACCGAAAAGGCCTGGCTGTCGGCCAGGGGATCAGGGGTATAGGTGTCGTCTTGGTGGCGCTGGCGTTGATTGACGTATCCGCCGCTGGACCCACCGCTATAGCCGCCCTGGCTCCAGCGCGAGCCCCAGGCCTTGGCCTGATCGGCAACCCCGCCGAACAAGCCCTGGTCGGCCAGCTTTTCCACGCAATCTTCGGGAATTTCACCGACGAAACGGGACGGCAGGCTGCTTTGCCACTGGTTATAGATGCGGCGGTTGGCGGCATAGGACACAAAGGCCCGTTTGCGGGCGCGGGTCAGGCCGACATAGGCCAGACGGCGTTCCTCCTCCAGCCCTTGGGCGCCGGATTCGTCGATGGCGCGCTGGTGGGGAAACACCCCTTCTTCCCAGCCGGGCAGGAACACCGCGTCGAATTCCAGCCCCTTGGCCCCGTGCAGGGTCATGATGGTGACCTTATCGACATCGGTCTTTTCGTCGTTTTCCATCACCAGGCTGACATGTTCCATAAAGCCGGCCAGGCTGTCGAATTCCTCCAGCGCGGAAATCAGTTCCTTCAGGTTTTCCAGACGGCCCTGGGCATCGGGGGTCTTTTCCTTCTGCCACATTTCCGTATAGCCGGATTCGTCTAGGATGGTGCCCGCCAGTTCGGCGTGGTCGATGCCGTCCACCATGGACCGCCAGCGGTCGAAATCGTTCAGCAGCGCGGTCAGGGTGCTGCGCGCCTTGGGCTTCAACTCGTCGGTTTCCACCAACAGGCGGGCGGCGGCGGTCAGCGGCAAACCTTGGGCGCGGGCCAGGGTATGCACGGCCTGCAAGGTGGCGTCGCCCAAACCGCGCTTAGGGGTGTTGACGATGCGTTCGAACGCCAGATCATCGGCAGGCTGGACCACCACCCGCAGATAGGCCAGAGCATCGCGGATTTCCTGACGTTCATAAAAACGCAGGCCCCCCAGCACGCGGTAAGGCACGCCGGTGGTGATCAGCCGTTCTTCGAATTCGCGGGTCTGGAACCCGGCGCGCACCAGGATCGCCACTTCCGCCAGCGACCAGCCCTTGCGTTGCAGGGCTTCGATTTCGTCCACCACCCAGCGGGCCTCGGCCTCGCCGTCCCACAGACCGCGCACCAAGACCGGGTCCACCGTCGCGCCGGAAAAATCGCGGCCCGAGCGCAGGGTCTTGCCCAGTCGTCCCTCGTTATGGCGGATCAGGCCGGAGGCGGCGGCCAGGATGGTCGGGGTCGAACGGTAATTGCTTTCCAGCCGCACCACCTTGGCGCCGGGGAAGTCGCGCTCGAACTTCAAGATGTTGCCGACCTCGGCCCCGCGCCAGGAATAGATCGACTGGTCGTCGTCGCCGACACAGCAGATATTGCGGTGCTTTTGCGCCAGCAGACGCAGCCACAGATATTGGCTGACGTTGGTGTCTTGATATTCGTCCACCAGGATATAGCGGAACTGTTCCTGGTACTGTTCCAGCACCGAACGGCCTTCGGCGCTTTGGAAGATGGTCAGGCAATGCAGCAAAAGATCGCCAAAGTCGCAGGCGTTCAGGGTGCGCAGCCGGTCCTGATAGATCTTATAAATCTCTTTCGTGCGTCCGCCCGCCATGTCGGACACATCGGCGGCGACGCGGTCGGGACCTTCGCCCCGGTCCTTCCAGCGCTGGATGACGCCCATCAGGGCCTGGGGCGGCCATTTCTTGACGTCCACCTTTTCGGCTTCCATCACCTGCTTCAGCAGGCGCAACTGGTCGTCGGTGTCCAGGATGGTGAAGTTGCTTTCCAGCCCGACCATCGGGGCGTGACGGCGCAACAGCTTGACCCCCAGGGCGTGAAAAGTGCCCAGCCACATCTGTTCCGCCGCCGGGCCGACCATGTTGGCGACGCGCTCGCGCATTTCGCGCGCGGCCTTGTTGGTAAAGGTCACGGCCAGACATTGCCAGGGCTTGGCCCGCCCGGTCAGCAGGATATGCGCCAGTCGGGTGGTCAGCACACGGGTCTTGCCGGTGCCAGCGCCCGACAGCACCAACAGCGGGCCGTCGGTGGTTTCCACCGCCGCGCGCTGTTCCGGGTTCAACCCGTCCAGCCAGGGATAAGATTGGGGCGTTAACGCCTGGCCCTGGGCATGGGTGGGGCGCTGGGGGGAAGCTGGGACGTCGTCGTCCAGTTCAAAGGGATTAGACATGGCCGTACTATATCTGTTCCGCCCGTCTGGCCCAAACGGGAATCGGTCGGGCCAGACATTGGGGCCGCGTTAAAACGTCGTCATCTGGGCTTCGGACACCACCCGGTTGCGGCCCTGATGCTTGGCTTCGTACAGGGCTTCATCGGCGCGGTGCACCAGTTCGGCGGTCCCTTCGTCGGGGCGGTATTCCGCCACGCCCACCGACAGGGTGATCTGCCCCAGATAATCGCCGGTGCGGCGGTTGACCACCTTTTTGGCCCCGACGTGACGGCGGATCTGATCGGCGACACGGGCGGCGTCGGCCAGCCGGGTGCGCGGCAGCACGACGCCGAATTCCTCGCCGCCATAGCGGGCGGCGGTGTCCTGGCCCTTGATGCATTCGATCATGTAACGGGCCACCAGCTTCAAGACCTGATCGCCGAATTGATGGCCGTGGGTGTCGTTGAAGTTCTTGAAATGGTCGATATCGATCATCAGCACCGACAGCGGCGAGCCATCGCGCCGGGCCTGCATCAGCGCGTCGCGCAGGGCGGAATCGAAGCTTTTGCGGTTGGCGATGCCGGTCAGCGAATCCATGTTGGCTTCGCGTTCCAGCTTTTCCAAATGGTCGCGCAGCAAATCGATTTCCCGCGACGAGGCTTGCAGCCGTTCTTCAAGCTGGCGGTTGATTTCAGCCATGGTGCGGGTTTCACGCAGCACGGTGGACAGGTGGTCGGCCAATCCTTCCTGTTCGGAAAAACCGGCCAGCACGGTGCCATAGCGTTCCGCCGATCCGCTGGCGGCGTCGATGCAGTCGGCCACGTCGGCCACGGTCTGCTTGACCCGGCGGCTGGCTTCGCGCAGTTCGGCCTCTTCCAGTTGCAGGCTGAAATATTGGTCGTACAACTCGTCCAGGGCCAGGGCGGTCAGCTTGTCGCGGGCCACCAGGCGGTTGATGGCCTGGGCCAGATCGGGCGGATTGCCCGCCTGATAGGCGTACATCACCCAAAAGCGCTGGGGCGAGGGCGGTGTCTTCAACTGCGCCATCAGATCGAGCGCCGAGCGCGCCTGGCGCATGGAGACGTCGAAATCTTCCTGTTCAGGAGAAGGCTGGGGCATGGCGTTGCTTTCAGCGTCCCGTTATTCGCATTGTCCGATCGAGCCTTCGGCGCAGACCCGCTGCCCGTCGGTCCAGGTGGCGCCGGAAAGGTCGGCGTTCAGAAAATCAGCACCCAAAGTTTTGGCCCCCGTCAGGTCGGCCCCGCGCAGGGTGGCGTGATAAAACCGCGCCCGGCGCAGATCGGCCCCTTTGAGCGAAGCCCCGGTCAGATCGGCCTTGGTGAAGTCGGCTTCCGACAATTGGGCATCATCCAGGCGGGCCTTGACCAGTTGGGCGCTGATCAGCTTGACCCGATAGCCGTTGGCGCGGCTGAGGTCGGTCTGATGCAGATCGGCCCGTTGCAGGCTGGCATCGGTGATCTTGGCTCCGGCCAGTTGATGACCCGACAGGTCGCGCCGGTCCAACAGGCAGCGCTGCCAATCCACGCCCGGATGGGGCGGGTCGGTACAGTCGGCGGCCTGAGCGCGACCAAGACCATCCGCCAGCCAAAGCGTGGCGGAGACAAACAACAGGGCGATCACCTTTTTATTCATGGGATTTAAGCTAATCGCAGCCGGGCTTGCGATAAATCGAAATATCACGTCACCGGGGTCGGAAAACATCATTTTCCACGATTTACCGGCGTTCGATATGGGAATACCATTTCAGCAGACGCATAAGAATGTATCGGCAAGACGAAAAGCCAGCCGAAACGAGGGAGGCGCACCATGACGCCCACCAAAGTGGAAACCCCTGCGGAAACCACCCTGCGCGATGCCGAAAAACTGTGGCTGGACGGCGATCTGACGCGGGCTGCCGAAGCCACGCGCCATGCCCGCCAGCAAGCGCGCGACGCCAACGACACCGCCCTTGAAGCCGTCGCGCTGGTGCAGCAAGGCGACATCGAACGCCAATTGGGCCATTTGACAGCGGCGCGCGCCTGTTATGCCGATGCCCGCGCTTTGTTGGCTCCGTCCAAGGATCTGCATCAACAGGCGGCGCTGCTGCTGCGCTTGGGCGATGTCGCCCATCGTCAGGACAATCTGGACGAAGCCCGCGCTTTTTTGGAAAGTGCCCGTGATCTGTTCGTCGCCCTGGCCGACCATTCCGGTCAGGCCCATGCCCTGAAGCGCCTGGGCCATCTGTTCCGGGATATGGGGCGCGAAGACAAGGCGCTGGATTTGTACCGTCAGGCCTTACCGCTTTATCACCATGCCGGGGATGGTCTGGGGGAAGCCGGCTTGCGCGCCGCCATGGCCCGCCTGCACCAGCGGCTGGGTCAGCCCGATCATGCCCATCAGGATTGGGAAATCGCTTTGGACCTGTTCGAACGCAGCGGCGACCGTCTGGGGCAAGCCGGGGCCTTGGCCGGTCTGGCCGGGTTGCTGCGCCATCTGGGCCAGCGGGCCGAGGCGTTGGAACGCATGCATGACGCCGCCCAACTTTATGCTCAGGCCGGGCAGTTGCGCGGACAGGCCGATCTGGCGATGGAGACCGCGTCCTTGCTGCGGCAAATGGGCGAAACCGCCAAGGCCCGTCAGCATTACAGCCGCGCCGCCGATCTGTACGGCCATCTGCATGCCGACGAACTGCGCTTCAAAGCCCTGAAGGAGTATGAAGAACTCTCCGGTCTGCGGTAAAGGGCAAGGGAATGTCCTGGCGGCCTCCCTCGAAGGTGTGAGGGGGTTATCTTTGGAATAGTTCCGATATTTTCGGTGGCGGCAGGGCAGAGGAAGCGGTCATAGTTATTGGGCTTTCACTTGATGCCGGGTGCGAACCCCAAGGGGGTGCCGAATGTCCCCTTTGCCGCAGGAAAACGTCTTTGCCCATGTGACGACGACACAGGCCGTGCGTCGGCGGGGCAGCGTCGCCTGGCGGCTGCTGGGCTGGATTTTGCTGTTCAGCTCGGTCATCACCTTGCTGGCCACCGCCTTGCAGCTTTATCTGGATTATCAGCGCGACATCAGCGCCATCGATCAGCGTTTGACCGAGATCGAGCGCAGCGCCGCCGACAGCATCGCGGGCAGTTTGTGGAACCTGGATGCGGCCCAGCTTAATCTGCAACTGAACGGTCTGATGCGTCTGCCCGACATGCAATATGTCCAGGTGATCGAACAGACCGCCGACAGCGCCAATCCCATGCGGGTTGCGGCCGGGCGGTCGGGGCCGGGCGGGGTGGTGCGCGACATTCCGCTGGTGCATCTGGAAAAAGTCATTGGGATGCTGCATCTGGAAGCATCGCTGGACCGGGTTTACCGCGCCCTTTGGAACACGGCCCTGGTCATTCTGGTCAGCCAGGGCATCAAGACCTTTCTTGTATCGCTGTTCACCCTTTATATCGTCTATGCCCTGATCACCCGCCATCTGGTGGATATCGGGCATTTTCTGGCTTCGGTGCAGTTGCGCGGCGAAAACCAGCGTTTGCATCTGGCCCGCACCCAACCGTCGGCCAAAGACGAGTTGGATCAGGTGGTTGACGCCGTCAACGCCATGACCATCGGCTTAAAGGAAGCCTATGATCAGATCAGTTGGACCAACGCCCAGTTGGAAACCGATATTCATCAACGTCGCCAGCGCGAGGCCGAATTGCAGCGCGCCATGGACAATCTGACCTCGGTCAACACCGAGTTGGAACGCTTCGCCTATGTGGCGTCCCACGATTTGCAGGAACCTTTGCGGGCCATCACCGCTTTTACCCAATTGTTGGCGCG
>JASLCK010000149.1 GCA_030151865.1 Rhodospirillaceae bacterium
GGGTGCCGATCGGAACCGGGTTGGACGTTCGCGGACATAATCACATCCCCTCTCAATATTTAATGCACGCCAACAGCGCCGTGTTGCGCGGCCTCACTCGGCCCCAATAGGTTGTCATCGCCGCCGTTCCCGAGGCGGTAGTATAAAAAATTGCCCTGGCAACCCCGTCCGCCGGGTCCAGACCGCATTCGGCCAGGTACCCGATCCCGTGGACGTTCGGCGCTAGGCCATCATCACCCGTGATGTGGGTGCCGTTCTGCCAGGAACCGACCGTTCGACCAGCATCGACCCCACGCCCAGCATCCGCGCCGCGAATGAACTCACCGCGCAGGTCAGGGAGCGTAAACGTGGTTGATCCGTCGCCCGCCCCGTAGGTCGTGCCGATGGCGGCAAACAGGTTGGCATAGACAGAACGATTGACCGTTGCGCCGTTGGCGGCCAACCAGCCCAACGGCGGGGCAGATTGGGCAAAATGAGCCACGCACCCGGCCTGAATAGCCTGAGCATTTAGGGCCTGGGACATGCCCAGCGGCGTCACGGCGATATCCTGGGCAGTGCCGGTTTTGGCCTCTGCCGGGGTCGCAAATCGCGCGATGCCCGGCACCGCCGCGGTAGCCGGTGCCATCAACAATGATGCAGAGACGCCACTGTCGCCAATCGAGCCGCCGCCGTCTTTAAAAACGGGAATATTTCCCGCCGCAACGGGACCAATAATCGCTGCCACCACCGACGCGACAGCGGAACTCAGTGCCGAGAATGCAGCGCTGCCCAGTCCCAATGGTGGCAGATCGCGTTCGTCGGTGATCATGGCGGCGGTGATGGCCTGACGCCCCGCTGTCAGGGTGATCTGGGCGATGGGCAGTGTGCCCGCAGGCAGCGCCGGAGCTACCGGGGCAGCGGCGGGAGCACCCGCGACAACCGACACGGCCCCGGTCGTGCGGTTGATGACGATACGGTCGATGCGGCTGTTGGAGGCCGGAGCAGCAAACGCGGCGGTGGTCTGGGCCGGGATCAGCGTCACCGTCGCCGCGCCCGGCAGATATCCGGCGGCAATCACCACCGACATCGAGGCGGGCACGGTGGGTTCCGGGGCGAACATGCCGCGCGCCATCGTGCCGATGGCCGCCTGGATGGCTTGCAATAACTGGGTATTGTCGTTGGGATTGAGCGTCAGCCCCATGGCCTCGATGACCGAGGCAATCTCTTCTTGGAGTGCGTTCATGATGGGCGCGGTCACAAAGGTTCCGCGCCGCCCCAACGGCGAGTTGGCGTCAATAAATCCGGTTTTACCGGGACCATTGCCGTCGGTGACGGCGGTCGGGCCAGAAATGCGCTGCATCGAAATCAGCTCCCATATGAAAAAAGGCAGGTGGTGTGGGCGGGCTTCAAGCGCTTGAAGAGACATTCCAGTAGCCCGGTGACCCAGTTTCCGAGAGGCTCGCCGCAGCAACTCGCCCCGGTCTCGAACGGCTGGATGGGAATGGCGGCCATATGGACGATCCAGGTGGACCATTGATCATCCTGACCCAGAGGATCGCCGCAGGCGGAGAGGCCGCAGATGAAGGGGCGACATTCTTCGATGGTGATTGAATAGCCCAAGCCTGCCGCCAGCGAGATGAAGAAGGCTTTGGATTGGCCACCCCGCATGGTCATGCGGCTGACCAGCCAGCGGCGGCGTTCCGCTACCGTCTGGAACTGGTCATCCACACAAAGGTCCGGCAACCCGGCAACGCGCTCCCAATCGGGCAGCAGTTCGCTGGTGGTGCGCCAGTCGGCTTCCTCGATCAGATCAGCGGCACGGGCGTCCGCCCGCGCCAGAGATTGTGCCAGGGCCAGCAGTAACCGGGTCAGGTTGGCATCCGGCTCGCGCGTCCAGGCGTCACCCGGCGGCAGCAGCGCCTGAAGTTGCTCCAGATAGTCGTCGGCGGTCATGACCATGTGATTGTCCCCAACACCGCCATACCCGTTGCCCCAACTGCAACATTGGCGGCGGGATTGACCAGGGTGTAATCATCCACACCCGCAGCCGCGCCGATGGCCTGCTGTATGTGGGTCAGCTTGATGGTGGCACCCGGCGTGGCCTGGACGGCCAGCATGGCCGAAAGCCGCGCTTGCACCGCCGCGCGGGCAGTCAGGCTATCGGGCATCAGGTGGATGATGGGGTTCAGCGGCACCGGCACCGGGGCAACCACAAAGGTCGGAGCCGCTACGGGCCGCACAGTATCCAGCGCAGCCTGCACGATGGCCACGTCGGTGGCCAGCGGGATCGGATTGTCCCGGCCATCCATCATGAAGGTGACGCCCACCGTGCCCGCCCCCATCAGGGCAGGCAGACACCACGCACGGGTGACCCCCGGCACAGCCAGGGTCCAACTCACGAAATCCGCCTCCGAACCGCCCATGGGAGGCTGCTGGATGCGCAACAACAACCTAGCCAACAAACTGTCGATGCTTTCGACATCTGCACCGCCCCCCAGGCCCGCCGCGCCGATGGTTACGGTTGAAGACACGCCCTCGACGGGATTGACCAGCGTCAGGGTGCCGTTTCCCGCCATGTTGGTGGCGACCCCCAGCGACGTACACACGACGGTACCGACGCCACCGATGGCCGTCAGCACCACATCGTTGGTCAGGCTGTATTGGACCCCATCGGTGCGGGTCATAAGGGTCCGTGCGGATACGACCAATCCGGCAGTGCCGGTAAAAGTAACGACCCCCGCCCCGGCGGTCGGAGGGGATTGGAAAATGCCCCAAATGGACGCATACCGGCGCAGCAGATCGTCTTCCGCCCGGTCATAAGGGATTTGCCGCCCGATAAAATCGATATGGCCATGCAGCCCATCCACCGCGCCGCCAAGGGCACGGGCCAGGGCGGGCAGCAGGCCGCGCGGCAAGGTGGCATCCCCCCCTGTCAGGCTATTGATGTCGGCCTGAATGGCGGAAATGCTCTGTTCCAGGGTCGGGGTATTAAACGGCATTTAAACCCCCCACCGCAGATCGTAGCCATAACGCTCGATCCCGCCATCGGGCCGGGTCAGCGTGACCGAGAACGCCGCCCAGTCGCGGCGCGGGAAACTGGCCTGAACCTCAATGGCCGACACCAGCTTATCCTCGACCATCCAGGCTAGGGCCTCGGCGACATAGTCCTTCAGCCGCGCCAACGTGCCCGGAATTTGCTTTGCACGGCGGATCAGCCACAGGCGCGAGCCGGTACGGTCGGCCCCGATGGACTGGGGCCGCAGCAGAGGGGCTTGTTTATCTGCCCACCAGCCGCGCGGATTGCCGGTGCCATCGGGGATCACATCGTCGGAATGTGCACGGGCATCAGAGAACAGGCTGGTAATCACCGCCGTTTCCAGGGTGTCGATGGCGGCCAGAGCGGGGCCGACCAGGGCAATGTCCCAGCAGCCTTTGCTCGCGTCGAAGATCAGGGCGGCGTCCATGGCTATTCCTGCTGTGTCGGGGTGGTAGTGGTAGCCAAGCCGGTGCCGGTCTGGACGTTCGGCACAGGATGGGTGTGCTGGTTGTAGATCTGACGCATGCTGGCCATCGACCGCCCCTGGCCATCGCATTGGTCCACGATGTCTCCGGTGACCTGGAGTATTGGGGTTTCGATGCGCACCTTCGGCGCATCGGTGATGGTCAGCGGCAGGCCAGCACCCTTAATGACGATGCCGGTGCGCGTCAGATGCACGGTCTGGCCCAAATCGTCATAGAGTGCCACTTCACCCGCCGCCAATCCGGTCAGGCGATAGCGCCGGTCCTCAATGGCGATCACCAGACCATGGCTGCGGATGCCCGCCACCGACACGAACACGGCCTCGGCCCCCGGATGGGGGTGCGCGGTGAAGCCGTACTGACGCACCACCTCAACATTGTCCGACAGTTCGCGGCCTACCGTCCCGCCCGGCTGGGGCATGGCCAGCAGTCCGACCTGCACCTCTTGCAAGCCGCCATCATCGTTGACCAGATTGATGATGGCGCGACTGATCATCATGCGGATTTGCCGCGCCATCGGACCGGCCAAGCGGCGAAAGGAGTTGATGAAATCGTCGCTCATGCGCCGGTCCCCGCTGCATAGAGGGTGGTGACCGGAGGAACCAGCTCGAAGGCTTCGCGCCGTACCAGCGTCAGTTCGGTCAGCGTTCCCTGATCCGAAAGGGTGAACTTGACCTTGGCGATCAGCATGCGCTCATGCATGCCAGTCCAGTCGTCATCCAGCGTGACCATGGTGTTGGGCTGGTAAAGCGCCCCGTCCGCATCCCGCCAGCCCTGGACGGTCACGGCGGAGCGGCGGGATTTGCCCGCACGGTTGGCCGCTTCCCAGGTGGCGCGGCGCTGGTACCAGGACGGATCGATAGTGTCTTCAGCGATCACCACCAGGGGCCGGTAGCGGGTGATCCCAGCATCAGTCGCCTCGGCGTGGCACGCCGAGGCGACAGTCACGCTGATGGCATCGGTCGCTGTGGATTGACCCAGGATTGTATAGCGGCTGAACCGTTCGCGGTCGCTGAGGCTGGCCGAGGCCGCCTTGATGTTTCCGCCCAGGCGCAATCCTGCCGCCGCGCCACCATCCCCCGCCCTGGTCAGCAACATGCCGCCCTTACCGTCCGACATCATCATCACGCCATAGACCCGCGCCAGACGTTCCAGACATTCATGGGCCGTTTCGCCCAACTGGATGTGATGCTCTGGCAGCAGCTTCGCGGTGTCGGGCACATTGCTGGCCACCTTGATGCCGAAGGGTGCGCAAATATCCGCCGCAACTTGGTTCAGGCTGACCGAGGTCCAGTGGCCGGTACCGGACAAGGCGGAGCAGTCCACCAGATCGCCAGTGGCGTCGCGCCCCCGCACCGAAACGCTGTGCTCGCTGTCTGAGTATGAGAAATCCACGTCATCGACATGGCCGGTGATCACCACTTCGCCGCCGATTGCCAGTTCGCCAGCCATGCCGGGGGCAACCTGGAAACGATTCTGATGCCCCGGCCATTGCTCGGTCACGCCTAAGCTAAAAGCGCCGCTGATGGTTTCCAGCGACCGCGTGATCTCGACCGATGTCCAACCAGCATGGATGTTTCCGCCAACGCGCAGGGTCACTTCATTCTTGTCGTTCAATCCATCCCCCCATCCACAATCAGCCGCCCGGCCCGAACAAAGCCGGGGTGCGCGACATCGTTCTGAGCAACCAGATCGGCGGCACGGGCAGGATCGTCGTAATAGCGGTGTGCCAGAACCAGCGCGGGCTGGACGGTGGGACTGGCCACCGTCCTCAGGGCCGGGAGCGCCGCCGCCCGGCTGTCCAGGTCGGTGACCAGCGCTGCCCGCAACTGACGCAAGCTGGCGTTCAGATCGTGGTCGGTGCTGGCCATCATTTCGGCGTCCAGCCGCGCCACCAACCCGTCGCGGACGGCCTGCACCTCGTTGGCGTTGCTGTAGCCCGTGTCCCTGTCGGTTGCGACGCGGACGGCCTCGATGGTGGCGATCTGCCGCACCAGCCCGGTCATGGCCTGCCGGTTGGTGTCCTGCGCCACGCCCAGATCGGTGGTTGCCTGGGGGATCGGTGCGAACTGCACCGCACCCCCCGACCCATCGGCGGCGGGCATGGCATCGGCGATGGCCAGCATCGGCGTTTGCGCCGCAGCACTTCCCGCCTCGCGCGTCGTCGCCACCACACCATCCAGGCCCCCGGTCGATGTGGCCGTGCCCTGGAATGTCTGGACCGAACTGGTCAACGCTTGAGCCAGGGCGGACGGTGACGTGGTGGTGGTGGATGCGCTGGACGTGGCGCGGTCCAGAAAAGCCGCCGCTGCCGTCGCCGGAGACGCCCCGACCGACACCGTGCCGGTCGGGGAGCTTTCGAACAGGCTCCCCAATGCGCCCAGATCAAAGCCTCCCGAGAGGGATGAAAGCGCGCTCAGGATTTGCTGGTAGTCTCCGGTAGCGGCGGTGATCAGGCTGTTGACATCGGCCAGCATCGAGGCCGGAAAGTTCTTGATGCCATTGATGACGGACAGGATGGTGCCGGTGGTGCCGTTCAGGGCACCCAGCACCTGCCCGAGCAGGCTGTTATTGCCCCCGGCCCCAAGGTTCAACGCCTTTTCAAAAGCGGTCTGAGCGGCGCTGGTGGCGCTATCCGCCGCCATCCCCGCCCGCTGGGAGGTGTCGGCGGTGACCGTCAAAGCGGCGATATCGCCAGCCTCGACAAAGGTCATGCTGAAGCGGGCGGAACCGCCTTCCTTGCCGAAATCCTCGGTGACGCTGGCCGGGCTGGTCAGGATCACGTCCATTTCGCCCAAGGTCGGATGCACCAGCTTGCCGGGGCCTTTGGCCTCCAGCGCCGCGATCAGCCGGTTGCGTTGGGTCAGGTAGTCTGCGCCCAGGACAATGGCGTCAACCTGATACTGCCGCGCCTTCTTGCCCAGGTCTTCGCCATAGGGCTTGTCCCGTTGCGGATATTCATGCAGCACGGTGCGCCGCCCGACCTGGGTGGTCAGGGGAAGTACCTTGAAAGGGACGCCCCGGAAAGAGGCGGGGCGAAGATCGTCACGCCAACTCATGACATCACCGGCCCCATGCCCAACGCCACGGAGACACCGGGATTGGTGCTGGTGGCCTTGGCGGTGACGCCAGCGGGCAGACCCGCGATTTCAAGCCGGATCGTGCCGTCAAGCTTGGTCTGGGCGGGAGCCGCCGAGGCGAAGGCCGAACGTGGCTCCGCAGGCGTGGCAGGAGGAGACATTGCCGAAACGGGCGCACCATCGTTGGCGCGGGCCAGAGCGTCGGCACTGGCTCCCCGGCGGCTGGCCTCGCCTTCCCGGTCGGCGGGACGCTCATACAGTTTCGAGACGATGGCCCCGGCATCGGCGGCGCTGGTCGCCTGGGCCAGTACATTTCCGGCCCGATTTTCGCTTCCCTCGGTCAGTTCGTGATGAACGAAGGCAAGCTGGTCTTCCAGAGTGCTCTGACGGATATCTTTTCCCGACCATTGAGCGAACTTGGCTTGCCGGTCAGGGTGCCATTGGCCGATGCCATAAGCCTTGCCGTTGTCGCCCACGGCGTTGGCCTTGAATCCACTTTCCTGCGCCAGATTGGCGGCGATCCCGGCGGCCTGCTCATGGCTCCAACCCTGCTTCTCGAAGAAGGCCATGGCCTCTTTGGCGGTGCCGGACAGTTTCCCACCAACCCAGTCCACAGCCTTGTGATAGCCGCCGCTGACAGCATCCGACGCCGCCCCGACCCCGCTCTTGATACGGCTCCAGACGCCGCCGCCCGACGGTTCTGCCGCCGGAGGAGCGGGTGGCGGGGCCGACGAGGTGCTCAGGCCGTCCAGTCCCAGCATCCGTTGCACCGATTCAGGCAGCAGATCGACCACGCCTTTAATGCCTTTGATCAGGCTGCCGATCAGCTTCTTACCTGCGTCCGCCAGATCGAAGCCGGTCAGCCATTTGACCAGATCGTTCATGGCGTCCATCAACAACGAGGTCGGATTGAATTCGGCCAGCAGCTTGATGACACCCTGGCCGAAGCCCTGATCAAAGGCCGCCTTCACTGCATCCCACTTGGCGGAGAACCACGCCGAGATGCCGTCCCAGTTCTGGTAGATCAGATAGACGGCTCCAGCCAGGGCCATGATGCCCAGGATGATCCAGGTGATCGGGCATGCCAGCAGGGCGACGGTCCAGGCCCAGGTGGCTGCGATTGCGCCGCCCAGGGCCGGGATCATACTCCACAACCCGGTGACAAGAGAGCCGAGGCGCAACAAGGACAGCACCTGGGCAAACGCCTGGAACCCCTTGACCGCCCCGGCAATCCAGCCGACCGCGTGGCCGAGGGCCGCCAGCCCCGCCATACCCATCAGGACATAGGCGATGGGGCCGGTGCAGGCCGACAACACCTTGGCGAACAGTATGATCGGTCCCGCCAGATTTTCCTCGGCAACATGATGGACGGCGTTCTGCAAGGCGTTCAGCGAACCTGACAACCCTTGAGACGCTAACTGCGCCTTTTTCATGAATTCCGCGCCGTTGCCCTGGGCACCGAGCGTTTTCTCCAAGGTTTCGGAATGACCGGAGTTCTTGATCTCGGCAATCGGCACCTTGAGCGCCTCGCCCATATCCTTGCCGAAGAACATCTCGGCCTGATGGGGATCAGCGGCGTACTTCTCGGCGATCTGCTTGATGATGTCGGTGACGCCACGCACGCCCGAGCGTGGATCAGTTGGATTGTTCCAGACTTGAACGCCTGCACCGGCCAGATGCTGCTGAAATCCGAGATCGCCCAGATTCTGCAGCAACGCCTCGGTATGGCCCTTGGCCTGCTTGGCGCTGCCTGTCCCCCTGGCAATGATGGCGTAGACTGCCGACAGTTCCTGCGCCGCGCCCTGGCCAGTGTGACCCAGCTTGGCATAGCTCGACATCAGCAACTGGGATGATGAGGCGAAGTTGTCGATGCCGCCATCAATCCCCGCCAGTTGTTTCTTGGCCGTGGCCAGAAAAGACAGGAACTCTTCTCCTTTGGTCAGACCCATCTTGGTCTGAAGATTGGCGAACATTTCGCCGAGTTCCTCACCGTGCCCATTCAACAACTGGATGGCGGAGGCCATGGTCTGGGCCGTTTCCTCGAAAACCTCCGTGCCGCCGCCATTGCCCTTGAAGCTTTTAAACGCCTCCATCATCTGGCCGCCGCTGATGCGGGCCGCCGAAGTAGCGTCCTCCATGGTGTGCTTCAGTTTAGCGATGGAGTCGTCGGTCATGCCGGAGTTGATCTGCATCCGGCGGTAGAATTCTTCCTGGGCGGCCACCGCCCGCACAGAAAATCCCTCGGCGACGATGGCCCCCATGCCGGTGAAGCTATTGGCGAATTTTTGGCTCGCCTCGCCAGCGGCCTTGGCAATGTTTCCGATGGCCGCAGCCGGGGCCTTCAGCGTCTCGCCGATCCTGCGAATGCCCGACGACGCATCGTCGATCACCCGGAAAATCATGCTGAAGGCCAACGGCTGCGACATTACCCTGTGTCTCCCCCTTGCTGGGCCGCCCATATCTCGGCGGCGATCTCATGCCATTCCATCAGTTCGTCGATGTCCCACTCCTCGATGTCGGAAATCGTGAAGTGAAGGATTGCCCCGATCTCGCCCGCTATTCGCCGCCACTGACCGGGGAGACCCCCATAAAATGGGCGAAGATGCGCCCCAACACCGCGAAGTCCTCGCCGTCCAGTTCATCCAGGAACGGTGGGGCGATGCCCGTCAGGGTGGAGATGATCCAGGCGGTCTTCTCAGTATCGGTGCGCCCCTTCATCGCCTTGATTTCCTTCAGCTTGGGACGGCGCAGGGTGACGGTTCCGATCTTCCCGGCATCGGTGACGAGAGGAATGCCCAGGGTCCAGGTGACAGAACCATCGCCATCGGCGGTGATGCGGTCGCCATACTGTTCTTGCAGCTTGGATAGGGTGTTTTCAGCCATTTTGAAGCCCGTTTAAAAGGTAGTTTAAGAAAGAGTTTCGTCGGCCTTGGCCGCCGCGAAGGTGACCTGAACCTTGCCATCCTTGGCCGTCAGGTCACCGATCTCCGAGCACCACGCATTGGCCAGCGTGTAGACCGCCCCGGTGTCGCATTTGAACACCACGGTCACGTCGGTCATTTTCTTGAAGCCCGCCAGGGTCAGGCCGTTGCCGTGGAAGAAGCTCGCCACCACGGTGGCTTCCTGTACCTCTTCGGTGTAGCCGTAGACATCAGCCCCTTTGACGATGTTGCGCTTCAGCCCCATCACGCCGGTCACTTTGGCGTCGTCGCCGCTTTCGTACATTTGGCCATCGACGTAAATCCACGCCCGGCCCGTGTGCCATTTGCTCGCCATCGTGAAGTCCTCTTACAGCAGGAAGCGCAGTTGCCCGGCCAGCACCCGCAGGCCGGAAACGAGATGGGCGGGAATCAGGGTATCGACCCGCGACCGGTCGCTGGTGTTGCGGACCACCCGCTGGTCGCGCTTGAACTGCTCGACATCCTCGACCAGCCCGGCGGCCTCAAGCTCGATGAACCACGCCACCTGCTCGGCGGCGATGATGTCGGGCGTGACGACGCCAGGATTGGTGGAACCGTTGTCGGCCAGCTTGGCGCGCGGGAACTTCTGTGCCATCCGCGTGCGCCACGACCACCGCAGATAGGCGATCAGGGCCATGGTTTCGGTATCGAGATAGCTGGTGTCCGGCAGGTTGTAGGCATTGACCTTGTAGGTGGTAACGGGCCGCTCGATCATCACCGTGCCATCCGGCCCCACTTTGTCGGTGGCGATGCCGTCGTGCAGCAGGGTGTTGCGGTCGGTCCATGTGAAGCGGTCGGCCACCGCCGGAGCCAAGACGCCGGGCAAGGCCAGGGTCTGCAACGGGCGGGCGGGATCGATGGCCAGATTGTAGGCCGCCACCGCCGCCAGCACCGCCGTGCGGATGTAGTTCGGCGTCGGCTGGTTGTTTCCCGCGCCACCGGAATAGGTCAGATGCGGGCTGTTGAGGCCGTTGCCCAGGGCGGCCAGCGTGCCAACAGTGCCGGAAACGGCGGTGTAGGCGTGTCCGTCCTCCTGAAGCAGCGGCCCGAACCGGCGGTCCAGTTCGGTGGCCCAGGCGGCGGCGGTAGCACCATCGGACCAGGGCAGAGCGAAGATGTGATACCAGTCGTCGCCCAGGGCCGCGATGATCGGCGTCGGCAGCGGATTGGCCGCACCGCCTGTCATCTGGCTGATGGTCGCGGTCAGTCCGGCAGGCAAAGCATCGCCGCTCCAGTAGGTGCCGCGCAGATCGATCTGACCGGCATCCCCCCCCTTGTGCTTGGCGGAGATGTTGACCTTTCCCGCCGTGGTGCCGTCCACCACCGCCGTCACCGGCAGATCGCCATTGGCGTTGATGGCCTGCGCCATGGCCGTCGCCGTCTGGGCCGCCGTCTGGCCCAGGCTCGCGCCGATCTGCACGGGGGTGCCGCCGATATAAAGGGTCACCGTACCGGCAACGGTCGCGGTCCCGGCATAGGTCACGCTGCCGCTGGCTTGCGCTCCGGCCTGGTTGTCGGCGACCGGCAACGCCCAGGTTTCGGTGTAATTATTGGCGGAGAGGCTGGCCGTCACCATGGCCGACAGCATCGATCCCTGGCCAAACAGGGCGTCGGCCTGCGACTTGCCGCCGGTGATCTGCACCGGCACCAGCGGCGTGGCCGAACCGCTCGGCAGCATCTGGCCGATGATCAGCAGCTTGTACCAGATGGCGGGCAAACCGCTGCTGGCCTGGGTGTTGTTGATCTCCATGTACTGACCGGGCACCCGGACAGAAGTCGGGATGCGGTCGAACGTGATGGACGCGGGGATGTAGGACATCAGGCGGTCTCCAGGTGGCCGGTGTCGGCGATGCCTTCAACCGGGGAGGCGGTGGTTTCCGGGGCCGGGGCGGGCATGGCTTCCACCTCCAGGCGGCCAGTGTTGGCGATGCCCCCATCCAGCGGCGCGGCAGTGGGTTCCCGAGCCGGTTCATGGCTTTCGCTGGTGGGTACCTCCACGATGTCGCCATCGCGGAAGCGGCGGTACCAGTGGGGATCGTCCAGATCGACGGCCACCGGCTCGGCCTGATCCCCCACAACCGGCAGAGGTTTCATGGTTTCGGGGTGACGTACCAGACGGCCAGAGGCCGCCTTAACCTTCGTTACGGCCATCACGGCTCTCCTTGTAGGGTCACGACATCGACGGCGGATGAAAAGCCATCGGACAAAGGCAGGGGCGCGTCGGGATCGACGGGCCGGTCAATCATCCAATCGCCGTGGATATGGCGCAGATCGTCCAGCTCGTCGGCGGGATCGGCGTCCAAGGCCATCGGCAGCTTGATGCGGTAGTTGGCGGCGTACAGCGACAGCCCCTTTTCATCGAGCGCCTGGGCGAACAGGTTGGTGACCGCCGTCAGGCCTAGGCTGCCGATTTCTGGCACCACATGGCCATGCAGGGCAGGCACCAGTACTTCGAGCATCGGCACCGCGCCCAGCATGCGGGCACTGCCTTCGCGCCGATCCCGTTCGCTGACCGCCTGCGTGACGACCAGAACGCCGAATTCGGCATCCAGCACGACCTCGTTGCCACCGATCATCTGACCGCCAAAGAAGGCGACGAACACAGCGGGCAATTTCTTGGCACGGGCTGAAAGCTGGGCGTCCAGATCGGCGGTGGCAGGCAGCGCCTCGTAATGCAGCTTGTCACCCAACACCTGCTTGGCGCGGGCCAGGATGGCGGTCTGCACCGCGCTGACGCTGCTCATCGGAAGCCCCCGCGATAGGTGAAATCCGAAAGCGAACCGCCGTCGAACACCCGCGCCCGGCCCGGCACGAAGTTGATGCCGGAAGACCCGCCAGCCTGCGCCGGTTCGGCACCGGCAGCATCGACACCCAGGCCGATCCGGCCCGACGCCACCTTTTCCAGCCACGCCAGGGCATCTTCGTATCGCGCCCGCATTTCGTCGGTGGCGCGGATCAGCCCGGTACACAGCTTGTAGCGGGCGATGTCGCAGCACAGCGGTTCCAGTAGCGGCGGGATCATCGACAACGGCAGTGTGTAGCGCGATGCCAAATAGCCATCGATGACAGCACTGGCATCGGTCAAAGCCTGAGTGCCCACAGTCTCATCCACCGCGCCCACCTTATTGCGGTCGGTGGCGTCGATGACCTCATCTTCCCCAAAACGGGCAATCATGGAGGCGACGGTGGCGTACATTTAATCCTCGTTTAAATCCGGGTTTAAGTGGCGGGCACTTCCCCCGCCTGCCGCTGTTTGGCCCTTCGCTCTATCGGGCCGGGCGATGGGGCAAGCCCCACACCGCGCGGATTTCCCCTCCGGGTATTGCTTACGCCTGGGACTGTTCCGGCGGCTGGCCCTGCACGGGAGGGGCAACGGGCGGAACCGCACCGATGATGCCCAGGCGGCGCAGTTCGTCCGCCTGATCGTCGGTCAGATCGATCGGTTCGCCGGGGGCGTAGTCGTCGCCGTCGTGACGCACCGCCTTCAGCACCGGATAGGTGGTGGTCTGGGTCGGTTTGCCGGGTTGGGGCTTCTTCGCCATGGTGTTCACCTCAGACGGGGTTCTGGATCAGGAAACCGGCGTCGGCGCAGGTGATGACCGGCGCGCGCTCGTAGACGGTCGGGTACAGCCAAGAGCGGATGCCGCGCTCGTAGTAGGGCTGTTCCACCAGCGGATGACCTTCCATGACGTAGGTGTAGGAAAAGCTCGGCTCCTCCTGGCCGGAGGGGCTATCCGGCGAATAGGACAGAAGAGCCATGTTGCCCCACACATCGCTCATGGCGCCGCTGGCGTCGGCGGCCACCGCCCGGCCCACCACCACCTTGTCCACGCTGAAGTACTTGGCCAGCATGTCCGTCGTGATGGAATCGGCGCTGGTGTACTTGAACTGGTCCTTGATGCGGCTGTGGTTCTTCAGGGCATTGAAGACCTTGGGACCGATGGTCATCTTGTTGGGATAGACGCCCACCGCCGAGCGAACCTGTTCACGCCCGCCGTCCACGTCGCCCACGGGGTTGGAGTTGACCGGATCGGACCACTTGGAGGAGCCGGACAGTGTGGCCTGATTGTTGGCACCGAAATTGGCCGGATTGGTCACCAGGGCGGCCTGCTCGATCTCCAGCGCCAGGGTGATCACGCGCATGGTGGCGTTGGTGGCCCGCGTGCCCAGGTCGATGCCGGGCATCACCGAGGCGTCACGCAGCCATTCAAACGGCACCTTGCCCTCGACGCCGTCCTGAACCAGGGCGTAATGCTGGCCCAGATAGCCGATGTCCATCCGGTGCATCCGTCCGCCCGGCGCACGGCGCAGGCCGAACGCCTGGAAGGCTTCCTTGCCGAATTGCAAAATCTGGCCGCCGGACAGCAGTACCGGAACCTTCGGGCAGACCAACGAGCCGATGAAGTCGGAGTTGCTGTAGCCCAGGGCCACGTTGGACAGGATCGGATCGACGACCCGGACCTGTCCGGCATTCATGGGGATGGTTTGGGTGACGGTGGTCATGGATGCTGATCCTTATCGCAGCATGATTTCGACGTACTGGCCGGGCGCGGCGGACACATCGAGCGCCTCACCCTTGATGAAGTCGGTGGCCTGACCCGAGGCGACGGCGCGCCCCTGGGCATCCGAGGTGATCGGATCACCGGGATTGAAAGTGCCGCCGGTTTCGACGGACGCGGTGCCTTTGGCGGTCACGGACAGCGGCTGACCGGCGGCGGCGGCATATTCCGCCACCCCCTTGGCCTTGCCGCCCGCCACCGCCACCTGGTTGTTGTCGAAGCCGACGAAGCGGCAGGCAATGACCGGCCCCGCCGCCGTCAGTCCCAGGGAAAGGATGCTGTTACCGATACGAGCCATGGCTCACTCCTTGCTGACGGCCTTGACAGCCGCGATGTAGCTGATGCCCTGGTGGGCTTCTTGGTAGGCCAGCGCCTGGAGATGCAACTCGGCCCGGTCGGGATCGACCTGACATCCGGGCGGCGGCAGATAGGCGGACGCAGTGCGCTGAAGGTCTTGCGGCACAGCCACTTCGCCGAACGTCACCTGCATGGGCGCATTGCCGACGAAGTTCTTGAACCAGTCGCGTGACGATACCTGGACACCCGCACCCCCTTCACCGAAGGCCACCACGCCCGCGCCGGAGATAGCCTCCAGGAACAGGGCAGCACCGTCCCGCTGGGCGGGGGTCAACCGCCCAGCCCTGACCATGGCGGCGATGAACTGGGCGTCTTCGGCCTTTCGGCTGGCGGTCTGCTGTTCGGCGAAAGCGGCGCGTTCCGCAGCCAGCGCGGCCTTTTCTGCTTCCAGCCGTTTGGCGGTCTCCGCCAGTTCCGGCGGCAGATTGGCCTCCGAGAAGCCGGGCGACGGCGGATCGTCGGCATCCGGTTCCGGGTCGGGTTGAGCGGCGCTATTCTGAATGGTGTTGAGCGCATAGGCGGGAATGATGCGATCCGCCACCTCAGCCCCATCCTTCTCCAGGATGTATTCCCGAAGGCCGCGCAGGATGGATACGATGTCCAGCTTGTCCCAATCAGCGAAGGCGACAATGTCGTCGCCCTCGGCGAAGGCCACCGGCTTTAACCCCTTAACGGCGGGGGGCTGCGCGCCCAGGAAGGCGATGTGACGCAGATAATAGGTTCCGGGCTTCGGGTTGGCCGGACTGTTGGGGGGATAGAATGCCGCGCTGATCTTCTTGAAGCGACCCGCCTTGACCATTTCGGCGAATTCGGGGTCGATCTGATCGACATCGGCCACCAGCCCCCCATCAGCGAAGCGGCAGGCGGTCGCCCAGGCATAGGCCGGTGCGTCGTGCTGGGGATGCCCCACACAGGCCGGAGCCTCATGGAGCGCCGGGTCATAGGCGGCGGCAGTAGCCTGCACGTCGGCCTCGCTGAACGTCAGTTCCCGACCCGATATGTCCCGGTGCGTGCCGGGACGGAAGATTTCAATGGTGACAGGCATGATCGACCCATCCGGTTGCGGATGAGATGACCCTATGTCATGGGTGGGGCGGGGTATTCCTGAAGTGGTTCAGGGTTGCCGATTAAGAGGACCGACATGGTTCCGGAAGGCGGCGGCCAGTATGGGGATGTACGCACAGCCTGTCCAGATAGCCCGTGCCGCCCATTAAACCCGTTTAAAATCGCGTTTAAAAATTTCTGGGTACCAGCGGGGCCGAAATTACCCTCCCCCGCCTCCTAGCGCGAATTTTCCAGAATCATTTCCACATGGTCCTCGATCACCCCGATGATCGCTTCGCCATCGCTGGCGGAGATACCCAGGTAGGGCCGCGCCGGGATGGTGACGGCGCGGGCGATGACGATCTTGCCGCCGAGGCGGAACATCAGCGCCTGGGCATTACGCGGCATAATCCTGCCCCCGAATTGGTGGATCGCGCCATAGACCTTGTTGGTGCCGATCCGCAGAGCGTCTCCGTCCATCTGCCAGACGATGCTCGACGCCAGTTGACCGCTTTCCCGCAGGATACCCGCCCCCCGTTTGGCAGCGGCGTATCCGGGATTGAGAGGCGTCCATGCCTTGCCATCGGGGCCAATAGCCTGGGCGAAACGCGCTCTGGTTCGACGCACCAGCAGTTCGCCGATGTTCTTCAGCGCGGCGCGTGCCATGCCGCCGTCTTTCTCGGCCAGTGCCTTCAAGGCGCGGCTGATATCGTCCGTCGCGGTGACTGTGAATGTGCTGCCGGTCATGCTATAATCTCCTTAATTGGCACACCGGGAGCGGCCCCATGGGTGTCATGTGCGCTGTGCTGGCTGCCTCGGCACAGCGGTCACTTCCTGAACCACAGCAATCTTCCGGCGCGCAGGCTGTTGAGCTTGGCGGCCTTCTCGCGTGTGTAGAAGGTCCACCCGCCGAACTTTCCCGCCGCCGCGTCGGCCACCATCACCAGGCCTTCCGGTCGGCCATCCAGGGCCATGATATAGCGTTTACGCAGGATCACCTGTCCGGTGCCCCGGTGCCGTTCGAACGTTGCCCAGACCTCATAGGGATTGGCCAGCAGATGTGGTAACAGCGGCAGAAAGCTGGCCCTCCCCGCGTCTTTCATCAGATGTTCTGCGAACACGTCGGCGCGGATGTAGACCGTACCACCGTCAGCGGTCGGCAGCGCCGCATCATCTCCACCCAATATGTCCACCACGGCCCGCAGCATGTCTGCCGGGCTTTTCGACTTCGGCCCCAGAGACGCGGGTAATGGTTCCTGGGGTACCTGCTCGGGCCTGCCGCTGGATTGCCAGTTTCCTTTAGTCAGAGGCTCCCATTTGTCGGCATTCTTCTGCCATGCGGCGAATTCCGCCTCTTCCAGGCGCTTGCCGTAGGCCGCTTCACCCACCGAATAGCCCCAACCGGGATCAATGCCCTTGGGTACAGAAATCTCGGTAGGACCAAATGAGGTGTTGATGATCCGCATCTCCGCCTCGATGGGCGGAGCCTTGTCCAGATCGGTCTTCCCCGCCGCCTTCATCTCGCGCTTGCTGACGCCTTCCCAATGGCACTTGCACCCCCAACCGTTCGGCGGGGTATGAGTGCTCCACCACGGATCAGCGGCGGAGAGGGTCAGACCGTCCCACGCTTTATGCTCGGGACGCGGATGGGCGACGCTATCGTCGTGGACATAGCGCCAGTACGGCTGATAGCGCAGCACGTCGGGATCGGTCATCTGCTTGTACCGACCGGCGGCGTTGGCCGTGCGCAGGTTGGCCTCGTAGATGGTCCGGGTACGCCAGCCGCGTGTGCCGTTGTAGCTCCAGCCATGGGTCTCGACGATCTTATCGAAGTCTTTGCGGAATTCATCCAGGGTGGTTCCCTGGCTGATCGCCTTGTCGATTGCCGTGTGGAAATCGGTCAGGATCGCGTCTTTGGTCGCACCCGCCACCGTGAAAGCGCGGGTGTGCTGGCCCTCCAGCATGTCCGACCACCGCTTGGTCGGCATCTTGACCTTGGAGCGAAAATGGTCGATGGCCTCTTGGAAGTCCAACGGGGCGGCCTTCATATCGCCGGTCATCGTGCCGATCCGCCAGTGGCCCCCGCCGCCGCCCCGGCTCCCAGGGCGACCGACATCACCTCGGCGAAGGCCCGGTGGTCGAGGTCTCCATAGATGTCCAACACCCGATCCCGCAGTTCCTCCAGGCTGGCGCAGTCACCGGCCAGAGCCTTGACCCGGTCCACCATCGCCGAAATGTGGGGGTCGGCCTGCGCCCCCAGGCGTTCGGCGAACTGGTCCATCAGGCTGTCCTGGCCACCCTCGGCGAAGGCCGCATCACCGCCCCCGTCGTCGGGGGCAGGATCGCCGCTGCCGAATTGCAGCGGGGCCTGCCGCTCCGTCCACTGGCCGCCATAGGTCCCATGGATATAGTTCAGCGTCGGCTTGAAGCCCATGTCGCTGATAACTTTGTCCCGGTTGGCCCGCGCCGTCAGGTCTTCCTCTTGCCCCACCACGAACTTGATCTTCGGGGGATTGGCTCCGGCGATGTTTAGCGCCACGTCCCACGCGATCAGGGTACGGTTCAGGGTGGATGCAAGCAATTCGCCGTCCGACTGCACCAGTTCCAGGCGCACGTCGTCATGCACCGTAGTGGCGGCCTGGGAGCCGACCCCGACGTTGCTGGTGGTCAGTGTTTCGCCCAAGACCGTGATCGTGATCTCTTCGTCAAAGTAGCGGCAGGCACGCTCATAAGCATCCACCGATCCCGACCGCTGGGCCTCCAAAAGATCGATCTCGACGGTCTTGGGAATAGTGATTCCAGCGTCCTGGGCAATCGACATCATCGCCTGCATCAGCTTAGCCTGGTCGTCGGGATCAGTGCCCGGATCATAACGGCCCACGGCGGTGGGCGATCCAAACTTGTCCAAAAATGTGAGCCAAAACGTGATGTCCTGACGCTTGAAGAATACGTACCAGAACAACACCGTGCCCAACCCCAAACCGTAAGGACTTCCGTCTTTCGACCCGACCGAATGGATGATGAACTTCTTGTCAGGCAACTCCACGCCGTCCCACATATTCGACCAGTCGCGCATGCGGAGCTTGCGTTGCTGGTCAAAGACGAAGCGGCGCTGATCTCGGCCAATCACCTCCAGCGGGGCTACATACCCCTCCGCGTCGAACCCCCACAGGATTTCCCCAACCGCGAAGCCCTTCAGGATGGCGTCTTGCAGCGACAGGCATGTGTCCTGGAAATTCATGGCCTTCAGGTGCCGCTCCACCAGTTCGGCGGCGGCGACATCCAGCGGCGCGTCCGAAGCCGGGTCAAGCTGCCAGGGATAGGCCAGCAGCGCCATCTTGCGCTTGCGCAGTGCGCTGAAAGTCCGCCCATCGCGCTCCAGCTCGTCGTAAATCCGCAGACCCTTCTGACCGCCACGGGTCATCAGGGTGTCGTCGAGATTGAGCAGCCAGCGCAGGCGGGCTGACGCATTCCACGGGTCACGGGCAACCGTGGCGATCTCGTTGCGCAGTTCGGTGGGAAGCTTGGGGGTGTCGCTCATCACATGAACCCTGTCACGTCACGCCGCCCGGAAATGCCGCTGAAGTCGGACAAGCCGGACCCGATGCGGTGGCGGCCAATGGTTTTCACATCAATGGGGCCGGTCTCGTTCAAACTGGCGATGAACGACATCCAGTGCGCAATGGCGGCATCACCATGTCGTTTCTTGGAGCCAGCCTTCCCCTTGGCAGCATCTTCGCCCTTGCCGGAGGCAGAGGCATGGCGTTCGATATGCGCCACGCCGCGCACCAGTTTGATTGCCCGATGATCCAGATAAATCTGCTCATCTCGCGGCATCTCGGTTAAGCCGTCTTCGAACGCCGCCTTAAATTTCAGGCCTGTTTCCCGGTACCAACCCTCATTGATCTTGACTTGCTGGATACGCCCCAGCCCATAGCGGGTGGCGGTTTCCTGAGCTAGCGGAGCGCCATTGCCGGTGGCATCAAGCGCAGCGCCGCTGAATCGCGGCA
Source organism: Rhodospirillaceae bacterium (assembly GCA_030151865.1). Classification (GTDB taxonomy): domain Bacteria; phylum Pseudomonadota; class Alphaproteobacteria; order Rhodospirillales; family Magnetospirillaceae; genus JASLCK01. Next base: position 19,509 of record JASLCK010000149.1, read on the forward strand.
ACCTGTCGAGGATATACCAGAGCAATTGTCGTTGCTGGGCGTAGGGAGCATTCCACAATTCGACGATGAACAATGGACGCCGCACCATGTCGGGATGCCTCTGAATAGGCCAGAACGCGGTGAGATCGCCCGTCATGGCGAAATCCTCGCCCAGAAACGATTGAAGCTTTGGGTCAGCGGCGGCCAGAAGCGGAGCCAGATTGGCTTCACACCAGTCCCGCGCCTCCGCCTCGCGCAGGTGATCGGCCACCTCGATAAAATCTTTGGGGAAATCCCACCGCAAGATCGGTATCCCTGGCCGCGACTGGCGATCCAGCAGCACGGCAGGGATGTAGGTTCCAGATCCGCTGGACGGAATAACGAATAGTTCTTCGTCGGCGGCATCGCCGTAAAAGGCAATGATGCCCTCGCGCCATTCGGCCTCAGCCTCCGGCGACCAATCCTTGCCGGTGACCAGACAAATCCGCTGATACAGACCGTCGCGGAGTGCCTGATCAAAGTCCAGCGTGATCAGTGCGTAAGGCTTGCGGCCCTTTTTCACGTCCTCGACCAAGGTGTTGAACGGGTTGGTGTCGCCATCATGAGTGCTGATCACCAGCACCTTGCCGCCCCAGATCAGCAGCGCCAGCGCAGCTTTTAACAGTTCGGGCAGATCGTCATGGAACGCGGCTTCGTCAATAATCACGTAGCCCTGGCGACCGCGCAGGCTGCGCGGCCTGGACGACAACGCGCAAATTTCGTACCCCGACGCGAAGGTGATGCGGAACGCCTGAATGTCGCGGTCGCCATCGTCCGTCTTTTCCTTGAAAACGAACTCTTCGACTTCGCTGGCAACCTGATTGAATGCCTTGGCCCACATGCCACAGGTGTCGATGAACTCCCTGGCCATGTCCAGATTATAGCCAATGTAAAGGGTATCCATGCCTCCGGCAGACCGTGCCGCCGCCGAGGTTAAGACAGCATCCGCCCCGACGGCCCAGGTATAGCCGGTGCGCCGCGACTTCTCGACCACAGTCACCCGATTGACCGCTGTCGTGGCCAATAGTTTCTGCTGGTAGGTCAGCAAGACCGCAGGCAGATTGGTAGGGCTTAGCTCGCCATCCGTCAGCCAACTCGGCAACGATTGGCAGGTATCCTGACGTAACTTTGCCCACTCTTCCTTGCTGATGGGACCAATGTGCGACATCAGGAACCAACCTTGACGCCCAGAATCTGCGCCTTGATCGCGGTGATAGTGTCAGACGACAACCCCTTCTCACGACCTATCGCCTCAGCGGCCTTTGACGCAGCATCCTTGGTCTGCTTCTCGACTTGTTCGCGGATTTCGGCCTGGAATTTCTTCAAACCGACGCTGGAACGGGTCAGGGTGGCGATGTTCTTGCCAGCCGACGACAGCAGCTTGACCCGCTCCGCCGGGTCCACGTCTTCGTCGGTGGCCTCTTGGAGATTGATGATCGTTTCGAAAAGCTCGGTCTGGATCAGCGCCAGCAAACCTTCGGATCGCGCATCTTTATCATCGGGCGAGGCATCGGCCATGATCTTCGCGGCCTCGGTGGATGCGCGGATCGCCGCCAGCCGCCGTTCCAGCTTCTGGCCGTAGCGATGGATGGCGGATTTCGAGATGCTGAAGCCTTTTTCCCGCAACAACTCCTCAAGCTGCTGGTAGCCGCCGAAACTCTGATCGGTCAGGGCGCGCCCGAGCCACTGGCGGACCGTATCAGGCAGGCCGTCGATACTGCTGCGCCGGGCCATGGCCGATCACCAATACTTCTGGGGCCGGGCGATGCCGGGCGCACAGTCGATGGTGTATTCGACGATATCGGTGCCATACCGGGTCAAGTCACTCCACCACGGGCCAGCGGGGTCCTTGCGGATTTTGACGAGACCACGATCCGACAGATAATCCAGCGCACGCCGGACTTCCAAAGGGGTGGCGTCGGGAAGAATGGATTGGATCGTCCCCAGGATCACCGCTTCCACCAGTTCCGACGGTTGGGCATTATAGACAGCGCGCAGAATGACCCATCGGATCTGTTCGCGCCGGACTTTATCCTGATCGATTTCCATTTTAGCCTCGGCTGATGGTCTGGATATCACGGGCGACAGCGTCGAGCTTCGCTTCGATCACCGTTTGATTGCGGACATAGTCATCCCGCAAGACGAACATGAGGGGTAGATTGGCCTTCATCTCCAGCAACTGTTTTTCCAACACACTGACCTTGCTCAGACTTTCCTCAATCGTCTTGAAGCGGTCCTCCAATCGCCGGTCTATCTGATTCAGCAGCATCCGCCCGGCAGCGCTGGCAAAGCCCAAAAACGCCACCACCATTGCCGCCAGGGCCGACAGGAGTTGCCAGAATTCAATTTGGACGGTCATCGTCCCTTCCTTTCCGCAGCTCTAGCGCAGTCAATGCACAGGCTGGTTTTCACGGCCTGCCGCCGCTTTTCCTGGATCGGCTGGCCGCAGTGGACGCAATGGGTTGGGGCTGGCCAATCCTGAGCGGGAGTTCGACGGAAGGCGGCCAGAGCCGCCTTCCGATTTTCTTGCTCTTGCTGTTGCGCCCGATCAAAAACATCAGTCATCAGGCACCCTGGATGGCTGCGCCCAGAGTGTCGATCTCGGCGGTCAGGGTCGCCCACTCCTCGGGCGTCGGATCGCGCCCCTCGGCCTCGATGGCGGCGGCGGTGTTCTGCGCCTTGATGGCCGAGGCGACACCAGCGGCGGCGGCGGCGGCAATCTTAATGCCCTGGGCGATCAGGGCGGCTTGGTCCTTGGTCATTTACTGGCCTCGCTGTCAGCGGTGAACTCGGTGGCCAGGACCGACACCGCGTCGGCAGCCCCCGTGATCAGGGTGGGAACGGTGGCGTCCTGCCCCTTCTGGATGGCGGTGCTGGCGGCCTCGACCGACTGGCGGGCCGTCAGTTCCAGTTCCTGAAGACGGCGCTTCACCACCGGATCGGTGCCGGGCTGCTGGATATAGGCCAGGACCGACCGTTGCAGCGGGACCAATTGCGCCTCGATGGCATAGACCCGCTGGGCCGGGGTATTGGCGTCGGCGATGGCGCAAGCCCCCAGAAGCGCGCAGACCGCAGCCATCAGACATATACGATGTAAATACATGATGTTGCGTCCTACTGCTGGGTCGAGTTGTTAACCGTGGTGGCGGCAACAGGATCGGGTTGGGGTTGCGGCAAGGGGACCGGCGGCGGGTTGCTGGTGGGGGACGGACCCGCCGCCGGGGCAGCAGCGGAGGTTGATCCCGCCGTTGCGTTAGTGAGAGCCTGGGCCGCCCCGCTGGACAGAGTGGTCAGCAAGGCCGGATCAAGACCGGGATGATTGCTCAGTTTTTCAACCGCCGTGGCGAAGGCGGAAATCGCCGAGGTCAAGGCGCTGGTGTCGGCGGCGGTGGGCAACTGCGCCTTGATCGCTTCGATCAGGCCCGCAGGAACACCATCGGCGATTAGCCCCGCTTCAACCTTCTGGCCGAGCGGTGTGGTGGTGACCTGACGCAGGAGGATGTTCCCCACCGTCCAGAACGAGGCCAGGACGCTGCCCCAGGCGGCGGCAGTTTCCGGCGACAACTTGCAGCCAAGGATGGCGGCGAAGCCCGTAACGCAGTTGAACAGAATCGTCCTATATCCAATGAGCATTTAAGCCCCCTAAACGGTGCGGTAAAACTGGTGATGCAGATGCTGGGCGGTCATGCGTGACGGCACGGCCCATTTCGGCGGCAGCTTGACGATGTCGGGATTGAGATAGCTGTCAGCACCCTGCGTGCGGTCGATCAACCGACCTGCAACGGCAGTGTCAGCAATTGCCATAGCCTCGGACCACAGCGGATGGCTGGTCAGGGATGGCAGTTTCGCGCGGTTGGGATCGCTCTCATTCCAGCAACTGTATTGCCAGGGTTTCAGGACCACCGAGCGCAGGTCGGCGCCCCACCAGAACGGGGCACCGATGCGGGCCTGATGAACCTGGGCGTGCGCAACGCGATTCATGACGCTGGCCGCCACCATCTGGCGGCCGAGGATGTCCTCGCCGCGTGCCTCGCCCAGAAGGGTAATGGCCAAGACCTGTGTATCGGTCAGGCTGGACAGCCACGCCGTAAAATCATCGTGGGAAAGAGAGGAAGTGGACACAGCGAAACCTCACGCAATTACAACGTGAGATTAAGCGGGATGAGCGCCCGTGATCTGGATGAAGCAGTTCAGGCTGCTTCAAACGGGAATTCGATTTGCCGATCATCGGCAATATCCCGGCTGTCTGCCAGGATGTAATAAACTGCCCGCTCGGTAATACCGACCGTCAGAGCAATGTCGGCGATCTTGACGCCCTGGCTGCGCAATGACAAGACGCGCTCGCGGCGATGATGCTCCAGTGTCCGCGTCATACGCGGCACATCCAGGCGTAAGACCTTAGCCGCCATCAACCGGGCGTGGATCACGCGGGCGGGCTCAATCCCAACCGCGCGGGCCAGAGGCGAGGCATCATCAAGGCGCGGGCCAACCGAGATGCGAACACCACCCAGTGCAGACACCAGACGCAGCATCACGTCTTCTCCAGCCTCTTCCAGTACCATCACCAGGACAGCTGGCAGATACCCATATCGGTCGCGTAGCGAAAGATCAACCATCGGCCTTCCCCCGCCGGATCATGGCCTTCAGCGCTTCGATAGCCTGGGCGGCCTCGGACGGCGTTAGGAAATCGGGTTTTGTAGCAGTCCCCTTGGCCTTCCAACGGACGCAAAATGCGGCCAGACCGGCAGGGGTTGGGTTTTTCAAAATACCGTCCCGCTTGGCCTGCCCCCAGAGGGCATAGATCAGCCTGACATCAGCGCGGGCAGATGGTTTAAACGGCGTCGATTTGCCCTTTGAACCGCCATTTAAATGGGTGAGGACGGCTCGCAATTCATCTTCGGTGCAGTCCGTGGAGGACCGCTTGCCGCCGGTCTGGGCGGCAAGCATGTCCTCGTAGGCGTCACGGTCCACCAGCCCGGCAGCGCGGGCGGCGGCGTGAATGGCGCGACCTAGCCGATCTTTCTCCGCGATAGAGCGTTCGACATATTTAGGTAGTATTTTTCTATTTTTATCCATGCCAAATGCCATATTGATAAGTTAACAACAAACAAATAACGATTGTACATCCAAACAAAACAAGGAAATAGAAATGTTCAACTACGTACAATTTTTCGTAATTTGCACTCTTGTCAGCTCTGTAGGGTCTTATATTGCTGGCTGGGGCGCTCGCGGCGGATACGAACTGTGCGCACAGAATTCCAGGTACTCTCTTGATTTTTCATCAACTCCCGCCGGATGCTTCGTTTCGGCAGTTGGAGGTAACCTTCTGACGTGGTTCATTGTTCTTCTTGTCTGTGCAGCAATCGCCATCATCATCAAGAAAAATAGCCGATATTATTGAAAAACAAACGGGCGCAGGAGCAATTCTGCGCCTGTTGTTTCCTCCAATACTTCCTTTTCTTTTCCCCACGCTTCTTCTGGCCGGTGCCCCGCGTCCTCGACATGCATCATCGTTCGGCGAAGACGACGCGGGGCTGCGGGGAAAAGGTCTGGAGATTTCATCCGCCCCTCCGCTCGCTGGCGGCATTGAAGGTGGAAGCCAAGTCGTGCCAGGACATACCAGCCAGCAGCGCCAAGTCGATCACCTGGAGCACCGCCACTTCGGGAGCCACATGTTCCGGGTGCATTGCCAACTCGGCCAACACGACGCGGGCACCGGCGGCACGCAGATCAGCGAGACGATGACGGATCAGATCGGCGCGTTCCCCCCGACCCAGGCAGTTGACCAGGGCCAGGGCGGCGGTGTCGGCTTCCAGCAGGCGCTGCGCGAACGGCGTCATAACATCAGCTCTCTTCCGGTAATTGCCGTTCCGGCGGCAGGCGTTTGTTATAGGCACGGGTCAGAGCCACCCGGATCGCCACCAGCGTGGTGGTTCCCTTGAAATGCTCCCGATAGGCCCGCGCCGACTTTTCCATCTCGGCCGCATCATGTTCCCGGAGAACACGGCGCAGACGATCAAGATCAATCTCGCGTCCTTTATGCATGGCGAAGAAATGGATCATCGCCGTGACCAGTTGTGAACGCAGTTGGCCGGGAACATCGTGATAGGCTTCGCGCAGTATCTTCAGCGCCGAAACCACCGGACCGTCTCCAAAGACCTTGAGCCCCTTCAGAATCGGCGAGATAGCCATGGTGTAACCCGGCTTCATGTCACTGGTGGTCATCGGGTTACGCGGTACCTTCACCCCTGCACGGTCACAGACATCCTTGATGTGCAGAGCGTCCGGATCAGCAGCCGCAAGGGCAGCATGATGCAATTGCAGAAAATTGACCGACACGCGGTCTCTGTTGATAGCCATGAAGGTACGCGCCTGAGCGCGCACCTCTGGAGCTGATACGACCAGACAGGGCACTTCGGTGATAAGAGGATGAATCGCTGCGGCAGCGGCCCGGTGCTGGCCATCGATCACGGAGTAGAGTCCGTCCTCTCGCGGCGTCACCGTCAGCGGTTGGAATTTCTGCCAGTTGAACGTCTGGGCGATTTTGTTGATAACCTGGGTCGAGCGTTCGCTGCTGGCTTCGCGCTGATAGGTGTGGTCCACCTTCAGCAGGTTCACCGGGAGCCACAGCAGTTGCGGCCGGGGGCCGGGATCTGGGTAGTCGGTGTCGGATACCTGAATGATCATGATGCCCCCCTCAGTGCAGCATCGCCGGGCGGCCCGGCAGACTGGTGATGTCGAAGCCGGAGATAGGCACCCCCAGCATGTTGAACCCAGCCACCACCAGGTCATGGCCGACCGCTGCGCGGAAGTCCCCCGACTTGCCGATCATGTTGGCCAGGATCGCCGCGAGGAGCACCAGCGGAACATTGCCGGTGCTTTCACCCCGCCCGGTGATTTCCTTCTCGGCCACCGCCCAGAGGCGGTTGGCAACGGCAAGACGTTCCATTTCGTCTTCGGTGAGTTCGTTATTTTGGGACATCACGCGGCCTCCTGATCCACCGCTTCGCGCGGAGCCCTGGCGTCGGCGGTCGCCAGATTGATCGTGATGGCCTGGAAGGGTTCGTCGAGGTTGGGACGCCGCCAGAAATAAAAGCGCGTCTTGACGCCCACCACGCGGATCGACGCGGTAATCGCGTCCATGGCACGCTGCCAGCGCTCGTCGACGATATCGACGGTGCGTAGCCCCAGGATGCCGTTGCGGTTGATCCGGCCCGCCGTGTCGACCTGGAACGCCTTGTTGACCAGCAGCCGGATCGGCGCGTTGGCATCGGCTGCCCACTCGTTGATGCATTCGTCGATCAACGCCTTGGCGGTTTGCAGTTCCGGGCCAAAGACCTGATCCTCGCCCATGCGGACCTCGACCTTCAGCAACCCGTCATAGCTGTAGAAGGTGACGTTGCCCTTTTTGCCCCCCTTCCTGGCGGCCTTGTATTTTTCTTCCAGAAGCTGCTGAAAGGTCGCGATGTCTTCAAAGGTGTGTCCCTTGAAGCGGTCGATGCGGGCCGACAGTGCCTCGGCGTGACCGAGGATGGTACGGACCATCTGGTCTTCCAGCAGGTGCTGGTCCTTGACCAGTTCTGCGGGGACCAGATGGCCTTCCGCATTGGTCATGTAGTTCTTTCCGGCGATTTCGACTTTGCCGTCAGCGGTATGGTTCGGGGTGTTCATGACCGTTTAAACTCCTCTTTAACGAGACTTGATGGTGCCGCCCCGCATCAGGCGTTCGGCGTTGGGCATGGAAGGGCGCTTTGGACGCAGCAGGCGGCGCACCAGGCCCACGACTGACACAGATATCCACAGGACAGCCGCGACCCCGGCAACAACCTTGGAGATGACGTCGGTGGGCAGCCATTGAGCGATAAAGTCGGGCGTCATCATGCGGCCTCTCCGGTAGCGGCCAGCAGTGCGGTGGCCAGGGTGCGGATCTGCGTGGTGACCGGCATCGGTGGATCACGGTCTTCGACCACCGCCTGAGCCAGAGCGATGGCCTGATCCATGTCCACTGGCGCGGCGGTGGACTGGCCGTCCTCGATCTCGACGGTCAGGCCGATCAGGCGACCATCCTCTGTCTGGACCTGCACCACCTGACGGCGGCGACTGACATTGCGATAGGTCACCACCTCGCCGATCAGATCGCCCAGGCTGACCCGGTCGCCGACCCGGAAAGGGCGCGAAGTCTTAACCATGGGCGATCTCCGTTGCAGCCCGCAGTTTGCGGGTGACTTCGCGGGCGGTAGAGCGCGCTCCGGCCAACTGTGCGGCCAGGGTGATCTCCTGCCGCTCCAACTCGTCAGCCAGTTCCAGAAGGTTCCGAGTGGCGACGCGGAAGCGTGCACAGTCGTCCTGAGTACCCTGGGTCTCGGCCAGTTCACCCAGCCAGCCCAGAGCCCTGACCTGATGACGCAACCGGCCAGGAAAGCTCTGGTCGGCCGCACGGGCCTTCTGATCGGCCGGGCTCATGCGGCACCGTCGCCGGTCGGGGACATTAAAACGATAGTGGCAGGGCGCTTGCGATGGTCGGCCAGACGCACGATGCTGGCAGGAAGGTCACCATGAGCCGCACGGCTGGCAGAGCTGATCTGCGCTGTTTCCAGAGCATGGGCGTCCCGCGCCGCTCCATCCAAGACGAATTGCAGGTTTCGCACCTGGGTGAGGCTCAAGGTAACGCCGTGGAGGCCGCTATTATTTTCAGCAACCATTTTTGCGAAATTGTCCGCAAGGTTACGCAAATTTTCATTCAGCATATTTGCCTCCATCCAGACGGGAGTGCGGGCAATTCGACCGACAGGCCCGGTAGAACGCGATGCGTTGCGGGTTGTGCGGCGACCAGGGGGCACGCTGATGTTCCAGGCAAGTGTCCGCCGCCAGTTCGCCCACCAGGGGGCAGGCGACCATTTCGGCCATGAAGACCCCGCGAACACGCTGTTCAACAGCCCCTAATCCGGCTCCATACTTCGCGTTCAGCACTTGCGAGACGGTTGCCGTCGAGCACTTAAGACGGGCGGCGACTTTCGCCTGAGAGGTTTCGTCGCAGGCGCGGGCCAGCATCTCGACCCAATCAGGGGGGTCACCGCCCCAGGCGCTACGGGTACGTTGAAGTGCCGAGGTGCTGGCCGGGGTGGGAAGTTCGATAGTCAAGGTCATTCGTCCACCTCCGGGTGCCAGACGATCTTGCCCAGGTTGGGGTCGAACACGGTCTGCATACGCTGGATCATGGGCGGCCTGGGGCCTGTGTCCTGGGCGCGGTTGAAGCGGTAGATGCTGGGGTTCGCCCCCTTGCCGATAGAACGCCTCTTGGCGATGACCAGCAGATAACCGGCCAGGGCGAGATTGCGGCAGTAATCCTTGGCGTCTTCCTCGTTCACCGGTACCGCCTCGGTCGAGGAGGCCAGGGCCAGATCGCGGAAGGTGAAGTCCTGTAGCCGCTTCATGGTCCGCCACATCTGTTCACGGGCGAAACCTTGGGTCACCGGCTGGCCGTCCTTGGTGACGCGGGGGGCTTCCACCCCCACGTCTTTCACCAGCTTCCACTGCATCGCCTTCTTGTCGGTCAGATCGGGCAGGCGCTCGATGTACCCGGCGGCCTCCAGGCCGCGCAGGTACGACCGGATGGTGTCCTGATGGATGTCGGTCGGGTCCATCAGCGTCCGCTGAGTGAAACCATCCCGGTTGGCGCGGATGTGCTGCCAGATCACCTGTCGGCTGACAGGACGCTTGGCCGCCGCGACCAGATGCGCAGGCTTGCGGGCCATCAGAAAGTCCTCCGGGGCGGCGGGTTGCCGGTGAAGAACTCGCCACCCAGCTTAGTCCAGGCCGTCATGTCGATTTCGGTCAGATCGGCCCCAATCGCCTTCTCGCGGACGCGGTCCAGGTTGACGCAGATCCGGCGCACCGATCCGGCGGAAGCTTCATGCAGCGACGTTAGCAGGTCATCGACCACCGTGACGCCCCGGCAATAGAGCCGCGCCAAATGCTTGGTGTCGGCCAGCGACCCCGGCTGTGCTGCCACCCAATCGAGCATGCGGCCATGCACCCGTTCCCAGACCTTTAACTTGTGGGGAAGGTTTTCCTCGCCCACCAGGATCACGGTGCCTTGGCTGCTCTCGTAGATGTCGCGGATCACCTCGATCATGCCCTTGCTGACCAGAAAGTCCGCTTCGTCGATCAGCAGGGGGCGGCGCGACAGCGACAGTTCCTGGCCGATCTGGTCCACCATGTCGGGAATAGTGGCGGCGGGCTGGACGCCCATTTCCTGAAGAATGGAAAGGCACAGTTTCTTACGGGTCCAGACGCTTTTGACCTGGACGTGGTAAGAACGGAACTTGTTGGCGACATAGATGCAGGCAAAGGTCTTGCCGTAGCCGCTGGGACCGTAGAAGCAACCCATGCCGGGCAAGCCCAGGGGCCGGTTCACCACCCGTTCGACCAGTCCGGCCAGCAGGGCGACGTTGCGCAACGGCGCAACCGTATTGACGGGAGAGAATTCAACAGTCATTTTGTACTCCACCTCACTTTGCTAGCGGCGGCATGTCGGCCAGGACAGCCGCCGTTTTCACGCGGTCAAAACCGCGTCTCCGAAATCGTCGTACATCAGCCGGGTCGCTCGAATGTCAGGCAGCGCTGCTTGTCGTTTGGCCCAGGCGCGATCCACATCGGACACCGGCTGACCGGCGACCTGACGTGCTTCAATCTCCAAAAGCCGTTTAAACCGGCCTTCCACCGTGTCCAAAATCGGCTGCTGAGAAGCGTCTTCGGTGGTCTCGACCATCATGTTCCCCGGTTGGGGAACCTGCGCGGGGACGTTGAGTTCGGCCTCAATGGCGGCCAGGGCGGCGGCTTCGGCCTCGCTGATCGGCGTGGCCACCGGCTGGCGCTGGTGCTGGATCATCGCACCGGGGCGCAATTCGGCCAGAGCAGTGTCACGGTGCGCTTCCAGCCGGGCCAGCTTGCCCGCCACCCGCTTTTCCTCGGCGGCCTGGGCGAAGCTGACCGGCAGGTAATCGCGGCGGTTTGCATTCCACACCGCCTCGCAGACGAAACGGCCATCCAGCATCCGCACCCAGACCCGGCTGGCGTCGTGGATATCATAGGAAACCGAGACATCCTCTCCGCCCAACGCCACCAGGGCGTCGTGGAAATAGTCGTTATTGAACAGTTGAACGATGCCGCGATTGGTCGTGCGGACTTCCGCCGGGCGGAACAGATCGACAGCCTCGGCTTCGCTGATCGGGTCCGGTTGCCAGCCCTCTGCGATGGCCTGCGCCCAGCGTTCGTCGGGCGACATGGTGCGGCGTTTACCGGTGACCGGGTCGATGGTACGCGGCAACTCGCTGTGCGGACGAGCGTTGTACTGCGCCATTACCTCATCCAGATAGGCGCGCAGATCGCCCCAACTGGGTAACAGGCGGCTGGTGCCGTACTTCTTGATGTCGGCACGGGTGATTTTGAAGACCTTCTGTCCGGCCTCCTTATCCATTCTCTGGCCAAGATATGTGGGAAAGCGTCGGGCCAGCTTGTGCAGGACGGTGCTGTTGAACCGCTCGACCACGCCACGCGCTTGAGAAGACCAGGGCGCGCTATGAAACTTGGTGATCGCCAACCGGGCTGCCAGCCCGACCAACTCATTATCCCAGGTCGTATTTTTCGCACCCGACCCATTGTCATAATAGAAGATCGCGCAGCAGGTGCTGGACGTAATGGCATGCCGCAGGGCATCGGCCACCGACCATGTGTTTTCCGCCAGAGCCACCGACCACCCGACCCATTTACGGGTGAACACGTCCAGAATGACGGTGATTTCCGGCCTGAACGGGCGACCATGGGTCGGATGTGCCACCTCGGCCTTGAAGGTATGGCCATCGCCCAGAAAGACGGCTCCGGGCCACAGGTTCGACACGTCGCGCTGGATGTACGCCTTCAACTGCGACAGCGCCCGTGGACCCATCCGCCCGGAATTCTTGGTGATGGTGTCCACCCGCTTCATGAAGCGGCGGACTTGATCATAGCTGGGCTTTTCCTCGCCTATCGGCCACTGTTCCAGGCATTCAGCCATGCCGGGCGTGGAGGGGCGGCAGAACAGTCGCATGAAGGTCGCGGCCCAGGCCGGGATATCCGCCTCCGGTGCGGCCTTCGGGGCCAGGGCCACCACGTTGCCGTTGGCCTTCGCGCGATCCGCCAGCCAGTTGTAGACCGTCGCCCGCGTCAGGCTGCGCCCGGCATTAGATCGGGCGTTGGCCACTGGCACCAGCTTTTGCAGTTCCGGCGGCAAATCGTGTGCCTCCGCCATCTCGACCAGGGCCTTGACGGCCTGCCCCTGGCTGATCCCCTGCATGATCACCAGATGGTCGATGTGCCCCAGCAGGGCGGCGCGGGCTTCCATTCGACTGCGCTGGTGATCCTTCAGATCGGCGGCGGCGGGCAGGTCCAGTTCAAGCTGGGCTGGCACTTCCGCCGGAGCGGCCTTGATCAGCGATTTCGCCAGGGCGTTTTGGGCCTGTTTGGGCAGAGAGGAGGCGCGATATTCCCAGCCACCACCAGCAGCTACCCTCTTGCGCTTTTCCCATCCATCCCGCTGCGCTTTACGCATCACAGCGGTTCGATCTCCAGGCAGCCCCGGCAATTTGAGGTCAGCAATTTGAGAAAGCGTCATCCATTCAGCCATGACGCACCCCCTGGAACAGAGGGGTTTCCGCGATCAGGCGGCGCTGTTCGGCCTTGGCGAAGCGGATGATCAGCGTCAGCTTTTCCAGGCGCTGCCGGATTAGGTCGGCGCTCTCGCTGATGGCGCAGCCGGACAGTTCGGCGACACCGGATAGCAGGATGCTATTACCCAAGGCTGCGCTGATCGCCGGGATCAGGCTAGCCGGAAGGGCATGCGGGCGGCTCGCTCCTGTCCAAGAATCAAGCATGGCCTTCGTCACCCGCCGACCAGCATGGAAGCTGATCGCCTCGGCCAAGTCTTCGCGGCGGGAAAACGGCCCGGCTGCGATGGCGGCGTTCAGAATTTGACGGGTCTTCTGGTCGCAATCCAATCCCCCTGCCTGCTGCCGGGGCTCCGGCGCGGCAGGGATGGCGATCACGCCTTCCAATAATGAAAATAGATCGGTCTGCCGAGGATCAGCGGACCGGCCTTTGCGGCTCTTGGTCATGGTGTCCTCATTATCGTTAGCCCCGGAAAAAGAGGCCGGGCAGGCCATGTGCACTACCAAACCCGGCCTTAAGTTTTCCAAGGAGACTGCCGCCGAAGCGGCGCGGTCCCGTCCGGCCTCCACCGTGAAATCATTCGGGGTGGAGGCCGGACGAATTTCCCGTACAGTGGGAGTTACGACACAAACCACAGACGGAAAAATTGAGATGACACAGGAAGAAAACCTGAGCGTCTTGCAGGACCACATCAACAAGTCCATAGACGCGAAGCTGGTGCCCGCGTTGAGCTTGGTGACTGGGGTGCAAATCGCAGTCGCCCACATTTTTAATTCTCTTCACCGCAAGGGAATTCTGAGCCTTGAGGACGCGATGAAGGGTCTTGCAGAAACGCGCCAAGAGCTTCCGCCAAACGCGGGTCCATTGACGGCTGCTGGATTGCGTCAGATTGAAGATTTGCTGAAGATTGTTGATCGTCAGCCGCCAAGCCCGGAAACGCTTCGGACCCAATTCCGAATAATTCCTGGTGGTCTTTCCGAATTTGGTCAAAAGCCTCAGGACGCAGACGGGTTCCCAGAAAAGTAGAGCAAGCTTCAGCCGCAGCCTCAGCGGAGACGCCTTGGGGCTGCTGCTGGTCTTCAGCGGCCTTCTCACCAAAGAGAGAAGAACGCATCGCATCCTTAGCTTCCTTGGAAAACGCCACATCTGACGCTATTTCCACACCCAGGCATGCCGCCCAATAGAACAAGGTCGGCCCGTCTGGGCTGACTTCCCCCAGTTCCCACCGCTGCAAGGTCCGACGCGACACCCCGATCAGCGGGGCGGCTTCCTCCTGGGTCAGCCCCAGGGCGTCCCGCCGCTGAACCAGCAGGGTGGTCAGCCGCAGATAGGGCAACTTCCAGCCGACGGGCGGCAGTCCAGGGGTAAAAGCGCCAGACTTGGCGCTGTTCTTCTTCCTGCTCATGCCGCTGCCCGGTCTTGCTGGTTGCCCATCTGATCCTTCCGCCCCAGCCGCAGCAGGGTCGCCCGCCGGAACCGGCGCAGGGTGGCGGTGTATCGTTCGATGTCGGCAGGGTCGGCAACGCCGTCCTTGCCGGTCATCTGGTCGCGCGCGGCCACATAGGCGCGCTCGGCCTGCTCCAGGATTGCGCAGGCCCGCAGATATCGGGCGGCGGCGATCTGTGCAGGGGCATGCGGTGTAACCGCTACCTTATGCACATCATCTTTCTTGATACTGTTCACGCGGCCTTCTCCTCTTCGACATTGCGTGACTGGTCACGCGTGATACGCTGTTTCTCGCGTGTTCGACCCAGCCGGTTGCCCTGACTGTCGTAAAGTTCCGGGAACAATTGGCGGGGTGGCAGGCCCAGCTTCTTGGCAATCGCCTCTTGCAGATGACGGCTTCCGCCGCCCATCAGCGCCTGACTGATTGCTTGGTGGCTGACGCCTTCCTCCTGGGCGAATGCGCGAAAACTGGAACCCTGGGCCTCGAATTGCAGCTTGGCCCACCCCCGCCGGAAGGCGGGGTTTTTCAGGTCGTTTACGGTTGCGAGTGCGATAGACATGGCAAGGAAGATACACCAATTTTGGTGCTCAACAAGCATCATTTTCGATGCACACGCTAAGTGCGCACATCAAATGTGGTGCAATTCCACTAGTTCTTTGATTGAAAACAACTTTTTAGAGGATGTGCGCATCTTCTCAGGCTGTGCGCCATTTGCACAGGCCACCAGAAATAGGGTGTGCGCATCATGAGTGGGCTTCCAGAGCGACTCCGTTACATCCGGACCAAATTCAAATTGTCTCAGAAAGAGATGGCAAAAAAATTTGGGCTTGGGGCGAACACTTGGCAAAGATATGAGCTTGGGTTGTCAGTTCCAGGATTTGAAGTCCTTGAGCAGATAATATTTCGGCTTGGAGTTTCTGGAACATGGCTCCTGAGTGGAAATGGAGATGTGAGCCATCACTATCCACAAACCGGTAAGATGGAAATTTCCGATGGAGACATTGTTGAGCCAGCCAATGTTCCAGAGTTTGTTTATAGGAGAATAGATATTATAGATGCTGTTTGCAGAGAGGAGCTGCCCCCAGCTTCTTTGGATCATCTCCCCACCGAAAATCTTCCTGTTGCTGAGAATGTTCCGCTCAATGATAAGGAGACGGGAATTGGGCGATCGGCGAAAGATATTGACCGCCCTGCAGCTAAGTCTGCCGGGATCGACCCCACTCTAGTGGGACGGGTTCTCGAAGCAATTTCAACGGTTTATCTGGAAAACGGCTATACGCTGACCCTGGGCCAGCTTGGGGCCAAGGCAACCGAGATCGCCGCCGACCTGTCGGCTGACCTGGCGATTGATGCGCCTAACGAGGAGAAGATCGGGGCCGTCAAGGCCGCCGCCGCCATGCTGCGCCGCCAGCTGCGCGAGGCATCAGCTAATCCGGCGGGCGAGATTTCGAGGAAACACCCGGCCTGAGACTTCTGCGGACGTCTCCACCGGAGGTATATCGCTCGGATGGAGACCTCGTCCATTCGGGCAGGGGTCATATGACGTTGGTTGTGGATAATGGGTCAGTCCAAAATCAGCCGCCATTTTCCTCCGACACGGTCAGCACCGTCCAAAAAGCATCCCTCCATGCTGACCGGATCGCTCAGGCTCGGAAATTGGCGGTTTTGCAGGCCCTTAATCCCATCTTGTCCCGCTTCTTCCCACCTAATCCCGCATCCCTCTGTCGTCTAAAACCTCCCACCTATCGATAG
>JASLCK010000057.1 GCA_030151865.1 Rhodospirillaceae bacterium
TTTGGGCTTGGTCGTTTGGACGGGTTTCTTCGGCGCTTCCGGCTTGGGTGTCGGAGCGGGAACGGGCTTTTGCACCGGCTCCACCTTGGGGGCTGGCTTTTCCTCCGGCTTCGGCTGGGGTTCGGGCTCAGGCTCGGGGGGTGGGGGAATGGTGATGGCGACCACCAAGGCGGGATCGCCGTCCAGCCCGGTCTTGGGCAAGGCCGGGCTGTTCAGCAGCAGCGCTACGACTGCGGCATGAAACAGAACGGAGGAGGCGACCCCCAGGCGGGAAAACCGCCCGGGGGAGAGAACCGGTTTCATCAGAACGAAACGGTCATGCCAAGGTTATAGGAACGGCCCGCCGCGGGCAGAGCCCCCATGGCGGCGTTGGTGTTGGTCGCCCGCCAGTAAGACACGTTGGCGCCGCCGTTGGGATCGTAATATTGCTTGTTGAAGATGTTATCGACCCCGGCGGCAAAGGTGACGTTGTCCAGTTTATAGGATGTGCGCCAATTCATGATGGCAAAGCCCGGAGTGGTCTGTTCGTTCTGGTCGGGGTTGGTGATGGACTTGTCATCCACCAGCCGGGCTTCCAGGGTGTTGGTCCAGCCGCCCAGCTTGTGGTTCAGGCTGATCTGGGCGTTCAAGGGCTGCATGTGATAGAGGCGGTTGCCGTTGTTGACCTGCATGCCGCGCGCCAGACCGACCGTGCCGCTGGTGTCGAACGACCCATAGGCGCTGTCCTTGACCAGCACCTTGCTGCCTGAAACATCGAAGCCGAACATCTGGGCGTCGTGGTTGGCAAACTGCAACAGGGCCACGCCCGGCGTGGTGCTGCCGTTCCTGCCCAGATTGTTCACGCCGATATAATCCTGGATATAGGTGTAATAGGGCGTGACCTTGACGTCCCAATCCTGGCGGGCGGCGTCGTGCCAGCCGCTGGTGATGCTCAGCGTATTGGCGGTTTCCGGGCGCAGATTAAGGTTGCCGACATATTCGGTGCCGTTGCCGACCCAGTTGATCATGCTGGCCGCCATGCCGCCGGTAGACCAGGCGTAACGTTCGTACAGGTTGGGCGAACGGGTCTTGCGGGCGAAGCCCAATTCCTCGGTGTTGATCGCGGTGGCTTCATAGCGGGTGGTCAGGGTGAGGTCGTAATTGACGTCGGTCTTGGCATGATCCTGGGCGTTGAAGGCGGCGGCGTCGGTGCCGTAACGCGCCATCATGTTGTTGGAATAACCGGCGACGTTGCCGGTATTCATCATGATGATGTCGTTACGCAAGCCCGCCAGGGTGGTCCATTGGCTGTCCCACTTCTTTTCCAATTCGGCATAGGTGCCGATCTGCTTGCGGGTGCCTTCGTTGATGTTGATGAAATTGTTGGGGCTCATCATACCGTTGGGGCTGCTGCTGATGGGCGGCCACCAATCGTTCAGGCGATAGCCGTGATATTCGTTGCCGACCCGCAGGGTGTCGGCGGCGGTCAGCGGAATTTCGGCATTCAGCGCATAACCGATATCCACCGCGTCGGTGTTCATCGGCATATGGCCGGTGGTGTTGCGTTCGCCGGGCAGAAAATCCATGGAATGGGTAGCGTGCTGCCAATAGACCTTGCCGTCGATCTTGCCCCAGTCGAAGCCGCCCTGATAGCTGCCGTTGACGTAATTGCTGGTGTTGCCGGTCAGATCCATGCGGGCATTGGGAAAGCCTTCATAGGGGGTCATCTGATGCCCGGCGCGCACCACCATCAAAGCGTTGTCGGTCTGCGCGGCCAAGGTGGCGTTGTGGTTCTGATTTTCGAACTTGCTGGCGCGGATGATATCGCCGTTGCCGTCGTGGGAATCGCGCGCCCGCGTCCAGCCGCCGTTATAACCGACGCTGAAGCGTTCGGTCGCCGCCGCGATATCGCCGCTGACGCCCACTTGGCGGTTGATGCTGCGATAGGATGTGGTGGTCGATCCATGCACCGCGACATCTTCGCCGGGATTGGCGAACATCGGCTTGGCAGGGTCGACGATGATGGTGCCGCCGATGCTGTCGCCGCCCTGACTGACCGGGGTGATGCCCGCCATGCTGGTGATCTTGCCGGTATTGCCGGGGGCGATATAGGACAGCGCCGGGTTCATGTGGTTGGGGCAGGCCGAGGTCAGGGCCATGCCGTCCACCACGGTCTTGTTCCGGTCGTCGGCGATGCCGCGCAGGATCGGCAGGCTGGAAATGCCGCCGCCGGTGGCCATGGCCACGCCGGGCGCGCCGTTCAACAGGGCGGCGGTATCGGTGGCCCCCAGGATGGATTGGGCGTCCACATCCTTCTTATCGATGGTGGTGGTGTGCAGCGGACAGGTTTCGTCGGTCTGGTCGGTCTGCACCGATACCGGCGGCAGGGCAGTGGGGGCCTGGGTTTGGGCGGCGGCATGGCTGACGGGCAACGCGGCCCCGGCCATCAGCGCCAGCAGGGCGGTCGCGGTCCGGTACTTGGCCGGACGGGTCGAAAACGTCATATCAAAATCCTTTTGGCCGATGAACGGAAACGTCCATCACCGCGCAAGGCATGAGCCTTGCGGTGAAATCCAAGACACAGCGGCGCAAGGCCGC
>JASLCK010000064.1 GCA_030151865.1 Rhodospirillaceae bacterium
CCCGATGGGGAAAGCACCGAAAACACTGGCGACACCGCCGATTCCAGCGCCGCCCAAAGCAGCGGCCAGCCACATTGCCATTTCGTGCGTTTCAAAAAGGAAGCCTATCGTCTGCCCAAGTTTGAAGTGCAGTTACAGGCCCCCCTCAGCACCGGCCTGGACGCCCCCTTCCCCGTCGGCCTGACCGCCGAATATTTCGCGGGCGGCATGGTGGCCGAACGGCCCTTGCATTGGCGGGTCACCCAGGTGCCCTTTACCTGGCTGCCCAAGCCGCAGCCGGGCTTCGTTTTCTCGGTCGATCAGCGCTTTTCCGGCAATCAACCGTTCCGCTCCAGCCCGGTTCTGGAACGCGACGACAAGACCGACAGCCACGGCGGCGCACGGCTGAGCCTGGACCCGACCATCGAGCCAACCGCCCAGCCGCGCAAATACATGGTCGAAGCGACCGTGGTCGGCGACGATGATCAAAGCGTGACCAACACCCAGGAAATCCTAGCCTTGCCGCCCTTCGTGCTGGGGGTCAAGGTGCCCCGCTTCATCGAGCGCGGCGACAAGATCGAACCGCAAATTCTGGTTCAGGACGCCCAGGGCAAACCACTGGCCGGGCAGAAGGTGACGGTGCGGCTGATCCGCCGTCAGTGGAATTCCATCCTGCAAGCCAGTGACTTCACCCAAGGACAGGCCAAATACGTCACCGAGGTCATCGAGGACAAGGTGGGCGAAACCACCCTGACCAGCGAGACCTCGCCCTCCAAGCTGTCATTCCCCATCCAAGGCGCTGCCGTCTATCTGGTCGAGGTGGAAAGCCAGGACAAGCTGGGCCGTCTGCAAACCGTCAAGGTGGACCTGTTCGCGGGCGGCAACCGCCCCGCCACCTGGTCCAAGCCGCCCGCCGAAGTGTTCTCGGTCGCGCCCGAAAAAGACGCCTATGGCCCCGGCGACACCGCCAAGCTGGTGCTGCAAAGTCCCTTCCAGAACGGTCAGGCCCTGGCCATCGTCGAAGAACCGGACGGACGCAATCAGTATCAGTGGGTCGCCATCAGCAACGGCTATGGCACCTTTTCGCTGCCCATCAAGCCGGAATATCTGCCCCGTGTGGCGGTGCATTTCGTGCTGATGCGCGGGCGGCTGAAGGGTGACGATTCCGAACAGACACCCCATGCCGATCTGCGCAAACCGGCCACTTTGGCGGCCACCCAATGGGTAACGGTCACGCCGGTCAAGAACATCGTCAAGGTGGACTTAGGCTATCCCCGCAAGGCGCTGCCGGGCCAGGATGTCGATCTGACGGTCAAGCTGGCCGATGATCAGGGCAAGCCCCTGTCGGGCGAAGTCACCTTGTGGATGGTTGATCAGGCGGTGCTGGCCTTGGCGCGGGAAGCCAAGCTGGACCCGTTGGCGCAATTCATCGTGCCCCGGTCCAGCAAGACCACCCTGCGCGATACCCGCAACATGGCCTTTGGCCTGCTGCCCTTGCAGGAAGAACCGGGCGGCGACGAAGGCGACGACGGCAGCCCGCTGCTGCGCGCCACGGTACGCAAGAACTTCACCCCCGTGCCCTATTATAACCCCGACCTGCATGTCGGACCTGACGGCACGGTCACGGTCAAAGTGCATCTGCCCGACAGCCTGACCAACTTCAAGATCAGGGCCAAGGCAGTCAGCGGACCGGCGCGCTTTGGCTATGGCACCGGCGATATGCAGGTGCGCCTGCCTTTGATCGTGCAGCCCGCTTTGCCGCGCTTTGTCCGTCCGGGCGACAGCTTCGAACTGTCGGCCATCGGTCGCTTGGTTGAAGGCGACGGCGGACCCGGCCGCGCCCAGATCAAGCTGGACGGCATGACCCTGTCCGGCCCCGATCAGGTGCCCGCCGACTGGACCTTGAACAAGCCCAATCGCTTCTCGTTCCCGGTTTCGGTGCCTTCCACGCCGGGCGACGACGGCAAGCCCGCTGCCGACAGCGTTGGCATCACCATGGCGGTGGAACGCAGTGCTGACGGGGCCCGCGACGCCTTTGAAGTGCGTCTGCCCGTGTTGCCCGACCGCGACCCGGTGGTGGAACGCAGCCTGTTGCCCCTGGCCGCCGGTCAGTCGGTGGCGTTGCCCGGCATCCCCGAAGCGGTGCGCCCCGGCAGCTTGAAACGCGACGCCCTGATCGCCAGCCGCGACTTGGCCCTGTTGGCGGGCGGTCTGGATTATCTGCGCCGTTATCCCTTCGGCTGCACCGAACAGCGGATTTCAGCGGCGCGCGCCGATATCGCCGCCTTGCGTTTCGGCACGGCCCTTTCCAGCCCGGCGCAAGCCGAACGCGCCGCCCAGACCGTCCAGGAAACCCAAGCCTGGATCGGCGGAGTCTTGGACGAAAACGGTCTGGCGGCATTCTGGCCGGGGGGGCAAGGCTATGTCACCGCCACCGCTTGGGCCTTGCAGTTCCTGACCGAAGCCCAAGCCGCCGGCCTGCCGGTGGATGGCGGGCTGAAGACCAAGCTGACCCAGGCCCTGAAGCAATCCCTGCGTTCGGATTACCGCGCCTTTGTCGATGGTCAATCCTGGACCGAACGGACCTGGGCGTTGACCGCGCTGACCGCCGCCGGTCAGGGCGACGCCGCCTATGCCGCCGAACTGGCCCGCAAATCCCAGTTCCTGACCAGTGAAAGTCAGGCTCAGGTGGTTCTGGCCCTGGCCCGCAGCAAGTCCGCGCCGGCCGACGTCATGGCCGATCTGCAAAAGACCCTGTGGGCGGGCGTCATCACCAAGCTGGACCACGGACAGGAAGTCTATGGCGGCCTGCAGCAGAACGGCAGCCCCAGCGCCGTCATTTTGCCGTCGGAAACCCGCACCCTGGCCCAGATGGTCCGCGCCGTCAGCGCCGCCGCCCCCAATGACCCGCGCAACCGTCTGCTGTCCGACGCCCTGTTGCAGTTGGGCCAGGGCAACGGCTGGGGCAGCACCAACGCCAATGCCGAAGCCATGCTGGCCCTGGCCGATCTGGTCAAGGCGCAAACCCAGCGCGAGGAACGCAAGGTCGATCTCAGCTTCGGCGATGATCGGCGCAGCCTGACCTTAAACGGCGACGTGCCCGCCGTTTCTCTGTCGCTGCCGCCCCAATCGGGCAGTGTGAGCACGGCGGACAGCGGCACCAAGCCGCTGGCGGTGCTGCTGCGTTCCAGCTATCTGCCCCAGGCCGACGGCGCCCATGCCCAATCCGCCGCCCGCGGCTTTGCCGTGGAACGGGATTTGACGGTGATCGCCAAGGACGGTTCGACGGCACAGCGCGTCACTTTCGACAAACCGGGCATCGAAGTTCCCTTGAACGTCGGCGATGTGGTGGAAGATCACGCCGTGGTGGTCAACGCCACCGACCGCGCCCATGTGGCGGTACTGCTGCCCCTGGCCGCCGGTCTTGATCCATTGAACCCACATCTGGCCACCGCGCCGCCCGAAGCTCAACCGTCCCAGGAACCGACCTTGAAGCCCACCTATGTCGCCATGCAGGATGACAAGGCGATCTATTTCTATGACCAACTGCCCAAGGGAACCTATCACTTCCGCCTGCGGTTAAAAGCAACGGTGCCGGGCCGTTTCATCCAGCCCCCGGCGGCGGCGCGCGCCATGTATGACGACAGCGTCAACGGCAATGGCAACGGCGCTTTGCTGGCGGTGAGCCGCACCGAGCAATGAGGCGCGGCCTGAAAGTTCTTGCCGCGATCCTGCTGCTGGCCCTGCTGGGGCTGTTCGGGCTGGCCTGGAGCCGGTCCGACCTGACCCAGCCGGTGCCCAGCCTGCTGGTATTGGACCGCCACGGGGCATTTTTAGGGCAGTTGAGCGGCGGTGATCCCGGCGATTTGGGCTATTGGCCGGTGCAACACACCCCCGAGCGGGTGGCCGCCGCCATCATCGCCATCGAAGACCAGCGCTTTGCCCAACATCCCGGCGTCGATCCCCTGGCGGTTGGGCGGGCGCTGTGGCAGCGCCTGCAAGGATCGGGACGGTCGGGGGCCTCCACCATCGCCATGCAGGTGGCGCGCATGCAAAATCCCGGCCCGCGCACCTTGTGGCGCAAGGGACTGGAAGCCGCGACCGCCATCATCATGACCCAGCGCCATGGCCGCGCGGCGGTGTTGCGCCACTATCTGCAACTGATGCCCTTTGGCAACGGCAGCCACGGCATTGCCCATGCCGCCCGCTGGTATCTGGATAAGCCGGTCGAGGACTTAAGCTGGGCGGAAATCGCCTTTCTGTGCGCCATCCCGCAATCTCCGGCCCATGCCAACCCCTTCACCTATAGCGGACATCAACGGGCAGTGCGGCGCGGCCATGCCATCTTGGCGGCGCTGCGGCGCGACGGCTTGTTGTCGGACAACGACTTCGCCCTGGCCGAAGCGCAGATCGAAGCCCTAGCCATCCCCCACCGCGAACATCGTCCGCCGGAGACACTGCATGCCCTGTTCCATCTGCGCCAGGATTTGCAGGCAAACCAAGGCCGGCAAGACCCCTTAATCGAATCCAGCCTGGACCTGGACATGCAGCGCCAGGTCCAGGCCATGACCCGCGACCATCTGAGCGAATGGCGGGAACGCGGGGCCGAACAGGCATCGGTGGTGGTGCTGGACCGCCGCAGCCGCGAGGTGCTGGCCTGGGTCGGCTCGGGCGATTATTTTTCCAAGGCGGCGGGGGCGATGGATTTCGCCACCGTCAGCCGGTCGCCGGGCAGCGCGCTGAAGCCCTTCCTGTACGCTTTGGGGCTGGAACGTGGGCGCATCAACGCCAACAGCATCATGGCCGACCTGCCCGACAGCATTTGGGGCATCGAAAACGCCGATCATGACTATCTGGGGCCGATGCTGCCCCGTCAGGCTTTGGCCAATTCCCGCAATGTGCCCGCCGCCTGGCTGGTCCGTCAGGAAGGCTTGGACGAAGCCTATCTGTTCCTGCACGACCTGGGTTTGCACGACAATATTCAGGCTTCCAGCCGCTTTGGCCTGGTGCTGGCGGTGGGGGCCTTGCCGACCACGCTGGAACGTCTGGTCCAGGCTTACGGCGCGCTGGCCGATGACGGTCGGTTGAAGCCCCTGCGCTGGCGGCTGGACCAGCCCACCACCGATGGACGGCAGGTCATGTCGGAAGCGGTAGCCCGGCAAGTCACGCTGTTTCTGGCCGATCCGGCGGCGCGCCTGCCCAGCTTTCCACGTTTGGGCGCAACCGAGGACGGCTTGCCCATCGCCGTCAAGACCGGCACCTCGCAGGGCTACCGCGACGCCTGGGCGGTGGCCTGGACGCGCCGTTATCTGGTGGGGGTATGGACCGGACGCGCCCGCGGTTCGGCCATGCGCAGCGTGTCGGGCGGGCAATCCTCGGCCAAGCTGGCGCAAACGGTTCTGGTGGCGCTGCACCGCCAGCAAGGCGACATCGCCAATCAAGCGGCCTTTCCCCCGCCCCAGGGCTATAAGCCGGTGGAACTGTGCGCCCGCACCGGTCTGCGCTCGGCCGGGCGCTGTGCGCAGACCCTGACGGAATGGTTTGCCGACGGACAAACGCCGGAAGAGGACGATGTGTTCCAGCATCTGCGCATCGATCTGCGCAACAACCTGCTGGCGGCACCCTGGACTCCGGCCATTTATGTCAGCGAACGCACCTTCGCCGCCTTGCCGCCCGAACAAACTGCCTGGGGCGCAGCCAACAACCTGCCGCAGCCGCCGCAGGAAATCAGCCCGCTGGACCACCCCGAGCGCAAACAGAAACCGATGCGGACAGCAACCATCCCCGGCGCAGTCCCGGACGGCAATCCCAGCCCCGCCCTTTTAGCCGTGCAACAAACAGGAAAACTGACCATCACCGCCCCGCGCGACGGCCTGCGGATGATGCGCAACCCGGAAATGCCGCCCGAGGCGAACCAGTTGAACCTGCGCTTGGCCGCATCCAACACCATCGGGCAAGTGGTCTGGCTGGTGGACGGCACCCCGCTGTTCACCGGCCCCCCGCAAACCCCGGTCCACTGGCCCCTAACCCCCGGCCCTCACCGCTTCGAAGCCGCCACCCCGGACGGCAGCATTCGGTCGAATAGCGTGTCTATTCAGGTGGAATGAGGTTGCCTTCAGATTACGGCCCAGCCCTGACCAAAATAGTTTTGGCAAACCATATTCCGGCTTAAATATGAAAAAGCCCTGCAAGTCATTGACTTACAGGGCTTTTTAATTGGTAGCGGAGAAGGGACTCGAACCCCCGACACGCGGATTATGATTCCGCTGCTCTAACCAGCTGAGCTACTCCGCCTCAGCGTGTGGGAGGGCTTTTTACTAAGGACGGCAGGCCCTGTCAACAGCCATTTACGAAGTTTTTTCAACGGCAATCCAGCCGCCGCCCAGAACCCGTTCCCCCTGATAGAAGACACAGGCCTGACCGGGGGCGACGCCTTCTTCCGGGCGGTGCAGTTCGACGCGGGCGGTGGCGTTGTCCAGCAGGGTCACGGTGGCAGGAACCGGTTCGCGGGTAGAGCGGATCTTAACCGCCACCTCGACGCCCTGGCCGTCATCGTCGCCCAGCCAGTTGACGCCGTGCAGGCTGATCTGAGTGCGGCCCAGGGCTTCCTTGGGGCCGACCACCACCTGACGGCGGGCGGCGTCCAGGCGGATCACATAAAGCGGATCGCCGCCGCCGATGCCCAGCCCCTTGCGCTGCCCCACCGTATAGTGGATGACGCCCTGATGGTGGCCCAACACGCGGCCATCCAGATGGACGATGTCGCCCGGCTCGATGGCGCCAGGGCGCAGGCGCTGCACCAGACCGGCATAATCGCCGTCGGGGACAAAGCAGATATCCTGACTGTCGGGCTTGCTGGCGACCGGCAGGTTGAAGCGCTTGGCGATGGCGCGGGTTTCGTCCTTGCTGCGCATGCCGCCCAGGGGAAAGCGTAGAAAGGCCAATTGCTCGCGGGTGGTGGCGAACAGGAAATAGCTCTGATCGCGGCCATGATCGGCCCCGCGCAGCATGATCGGGCCGTTGGGGCCGTCGGCCTGCTGGACATAATGACCGGTGGCCATGGCTTCGGCCCCCAGATCGCGGGCAACGTTCAGCAGATCGCGGAACTTGACGGTCTGATTGCACAGCACGCAAGGGATCGGAGTTTCGCCGCGCACATAGCTGTCGGCGAACTTGTCGATCACCTCGCCTTTGAAGTTGCCTTCATAATCGATGACGTAGTGGGGAATGCCCAAGGCGTCGGCGACCCGGCGGGCGTCGTGAATATCCTTGCCCGCGCAGCAGGTGTTGCCCTTGCCCACCGCCTTGCCGTGATCATAAAGCTGCAAGGTGACGCCGACCACGTCCCAGCCCTGTTCCTTCAGCAGCGCGGCGGTAGCCGAGGAATCGACGCCCCCCGACATGGCGACAACGATACGCTTGCTCATGCTGGCCCGCCTTTACGCCTTGGCCTTCTGGCCGCGAAAGGCCAGACGGGTCTTGGAATGGAATTCGCGGCGCCACAAGATCAGCACCACCGCCAGCGCGCCCGCCACGAAGGCCAGCGGGTGCAGAAACCACCCCAGGCTGGACAGCGCGAAATAATAGCCCCGCAGGCCCTGATTGAAGCTGCGCGCCCCCAGTTCGTTGACGCGCGCGGCCTTGCGGATATAGGCCTCCTTCTCGTCGGGCATGTCCGAGGGGGTGGGCGCCGCGCCGACCAGGATGCAGCAGTAATTGAACTGGCGCATACCCCAGGTGAACTTGAAGAAGGAATAGATGAAGATCATCCCCAGCATCATCACCTTGAACTCGAACAGGTCGCGGCTGGTGTGGGTGATGAAGGGAATGCTCTCGATGGCTTCCCAGGCCCGTTCCGCCGCCCCCGCCAGGGCGGCGACACCGCCCAGGATGATGATGCTGGCCGAGGCGAAAAACGCCATGCTGCGCATCAGATTGCCCATCAGGGCGCTGTCGGCCACCCGGTTTTCCCGGTTGACCATGCGCCGCATCCATTCGGTGCGCAGAACATTGACCGACGCCGTCAGGGTGATCTTCGACCAGCGGGAATGATCCATCACCAAGGCGAAGGACATCCACATCACATAGACCACCGCCAGGGAAACGGCGTCGAGCCAAGGCAATCCGTATATCGTTGTCATAAAATCCGTCTTAAACCCGTCTGATCGGGGCAATGCGATTTACTAAAGACCGGCGGCGGTCCGAAAGGTCAGTCGGCCAGGGTCGTCAGTCGGCCAGGGTCAGGCCCATTTCCCAGAAATCGGCCTCCAACCGGGTGGCGTGGCGGAAAATCCCGGTCAGGGACGCCATCCGCCCTGCCCCGCCGCGCGACGCGATCAGGCGGTCCAGTTGCTCCACCTCGGCATTGGCCAAAGCCTGATATTCCGCCCCGGCATAGGTCTCGATCCACGAGCGATAGGGATTGCCATCTTGCATTGCGCCGTGGCGTTCCATCAGCAGGCGGGCGATCTCGGCATAGCCGATGATGCAAGGCGCCAAGGCCACATGCAAATCCAACAGATCGCCCGACATCCCCACATCCAGCACATAGCGGGTATAAGCCGTGGTGGCGCGAGCTTCGGCCAGGGATTGCATTTCCGCCGGAGAAATGCCCCAGTCCTGGCAGTATTTCACATGCAGGCCCATCTCATCGAGGATACCCGCCATCCCCGCCGCCGCCTGACGCATATCGGCCAAAGTGTCGCTCTTATAGACCGCCAGGGCGTAAGCGCGGGTGAACTGGATCAGGAACAGATAGTCCTGGCCCAGATAATGGCGGAAACATTCCTGCGGCAATGTGCCGTCGCCCAGGCGGCGCACAAAGGAATGATCGACATAGGCCGACCATTCCTTGGCGCAAGCCGCCTTTAAGCGGGCGAATAATCCCTGACCGGCCGTCATGGCGCACCTTTAATCCCGTTCGTCGATCCAGGCCATCTGAATGGCCTCCAGAACAGGTTCGTTCGATGCGTCCGGATTATCGTCGAAGCCCGGCAGGCCGACGACCCAACGGTGCAGATCGGTGAACCTGATGTTCACATTATCCACATCCGGATAGGCTTCTTCCAGGGCGATGGCGATATCGCGCACATCAGTCCAACGCATGACGGTTCTCCCTTTTCAACAAAGCAGAGCAGAGCCGCGCCGCAACCGATCAGGGGCTTTAAATCACTTGCCGATGTTGCGGGTCGCCGCGGGCAAGGTGACTTCCAGGCCGTCCAGGTTACCGTCCATGATGATCTGGCAGCCCAAGCGCGAGGTCTGGGTCAGGCCGAAGGCCAGATCCAGCATGTCTTCCTCGTCCTCGGCGGCGGGCTTCAGGCGGTCGTACCAATCGGGCGAGACGATGACATGGCAGGTCGAGCAGGCCAGAGACCCTTCGCAAGCGCCTTCCAGGGCCAGCTTATTGCGATGGGCGATTTCCAGAACCGACAGGCCTTCCGGCGCGTCCACTTCGTGGCGGGTGCCATCGGGATCGATAAAGGTCATCTTGGGCATTGCGGAACTCTCTCTCTTCAAACTCGTTACAGACAGGCGCGCATCAGTCGCCCAGGCTTTGGTCCAGCCGCTCGACGCTGACACCGGCCAGGGCATTGCGGATGCCCCGGTCCATGCGGCGTTCGGCAAAGGTCTTGGTCGCGGCTTCCAAAGCGGCGGCGGCGGCCTGCACGGCATCGCGGTCGCTGCCCTGGCAGGTTCCCTCCACCCGGACGATGGACGCATGGATAACCTTCAGTTCGTCTTCCGACAAGAGGTCCTGATCAACCGACAGCGCAGATTTTACCGCCAACACCGATCGATTGGCCTCCACCTTGGCTTCCGCCAGCAGGCGCGCTTCCATGTCGTCCTGGGCATGAACCAAGGATTCCCGCAGCATCGTGGCCATTTCGTCTTCGGTCAGGCCATAGGACGGCTTGACCGAAACCGCCTGTTCGACCCCGGTGCCGGTTTCGGTGGCAGTAACGGTCAACAGACCGTCGGCATCGACCGCGAAGGTCACGCGGATACGCGCCGCCCCCGCCGTCATCGGCGGAATCCCGGTCAGCACGAAGCGGGCCAGCGACCGGCATTGTTCGACCATTTCGCGTTCGCCCTGCACCACATGGATCAGCATGGCCGCCTGACCATCCTGATAGGTGGTGAATTCCTGAGCCATGGCCACCGGAATCGGGGTATTGCGCGGGATCACCTTTTCGACGATGCCGCCCATGGTTTC
Organism: Rhodospirillaceae bacterium; assembly: GCA_030151865.1. Lineage (GTDB taxonomy): Bacteria > Pseudomonadota > Alphaproteobacteria > Rhodospirillales > Magnetospirillaceae > JASLCK01. Next base: position 10,196 of record JASLCK010000064.1, read on the forward strand.
GATACCCAGCGACAAGGGCGTGACGTCCAACAGCAAGGTGTCGGAGCCAACCGTCAAGGCTTCGGCCTGCAAGGCCGCGCCCACCGCCACCACTTCGTCGGGATTGATGTCGGCCAAAGGCTCGCGACCGAACAGGGCGGCGACCTTTTGACGCACCAGCGGCACGCGGGTCGAACCGCCCACCAGCACCACGCCCTTGACCTCCTCGGTCTGCACGGCGGCATCTTCCAGCACACCCTGACAGATGCGGATGGTGCGTTCGATGAAAGGGGCAGCCAGGGCTTCGAAGGTTTCGCGGTCCAGACGCAACAGGCTGGTGTTGCCGTTCAGCTCAAGCATCCATTCGCCCCAGGGGCTGGATGACAGGCATTCCTTGGCCATGCGGGCGGTCGCGAGAATCTGTTTGGCGTCGTTCGAGGTAAACTCGCCCTCGCCATACTGCTTGCGGTGTTCGGCCAGGAACCATTCGGCTACGGCGTGATCGAAGTCATCGCCGCCCAAAGCCGCATCGCCGCCGGTGGCGCGCACCTGGAAGACGCCCTTTTCCATGCGCAGCAGGGAAATATCAAAGGTGCCGCCGCCCAGGTCATAGACCGCATACAACCCTTCCGCCCCGTTATCCAGGCCATAGGCCAGGGCGGCGGCGGTGGGTTCGTTGACCAGCCGCAGCACGTCCAGACCGGCCAGACGGGCGGCATCCTTGGTGGCGGTGCGGGCGGCATCGTCGAAATAAGCAGGCACGGTGACCACCGCGCGGTCCACTTTCTTGCCCAGATTTTCCTCGGCACGGGCTTTGACGGCGCGCAGGATGTCGGCGGAAATCTCCACCGGGGTCAGAGTCCGCCCCGACACCTTCAGGCGCACCATACCGCCTTCCGCCGCCTGATCCAGCTCGAACGGCAAGGTGCCCGCCAGGGATTTGACGTCGGTCATGCCGCGCCCCATCAGGCGTTTGATGGAACTGATGACGGTTTCCGGATTGGCCAGCAATTCGCGCCGGGCCGACTGACCGACCAGAACCGAGCCATCCTCGCCATAGGCCACGACCGAGGGGATCAACCCATGGCCGTCGGCATCGCGCAGCACGGTGGTCTTGCCATCCTCGGCGATCGCCACCACCGAATTGGTGGTGCCCAGATCGATACCGACCGCAGCCCCCTTGTCATCGGCATGGGGAAGCGGGGTTTCGCCGGGTTCATGAATTTGCAGCAGCATCTTAAAGGCTCGGCCTCGTCATGCGGATACGGCGCGCACGCGCCTCTTCCGCCAGCTTCGTCAGATATTTAAGCCGGGTGGTCGCGGCCCCGGCGGCGTCCAGATCATCGGCGGCAAAGTCCTGGGCGATATCGGCCTGACAGGCCGCAACCATTTCTTCGGCCTGACGGATCAGGGCGGCGACATCGTCGGGGGTTTCGGCCTCCTCCAACGCTTCGCGCATTTCCATGGCTTCCATCAACAGGGCCGGATCGGCCACCGTGGTCGCCTTGTCGATATCGACCGCATGCCCGGCCAGACGCAACAGATAGGCGGCGCGGCGCAAAGGGTCTTTCAGGGTTTCATAAGCTTCGTTCAGCGCCGTGGCCTGCTGCTGAGACAAGGCCCGTTCCTTCGAAGAACGGGTGGCGAAGCGGTCGGGATGCAAGCGGCGCTGAAAACCGAAATATTGGCGGTCCAGATCGCTCAGACTGACCGCGAACGACCGGCGCAGCCCCAGACGGGTGAAATGATCGGTATTGCCGGGCGACTGCACCGCACCACAGGTGGAACAGAACAGCGCGCGCGGGTCCAGCGGCCCCTTGCACGACCAGCAGGGAACAAGGGTCAGGGTGGGAGCAATCGTGTCAACCTGGGTCATAACCTGCCCGACTACCTTACTATTCTTGGTCTGATCCCGGAATATGCGCCAACGCGGCAAGCCCCCCGGTTCCGGCCGGAGGGCTGCAAGACAGCACCCAGGGTCAGACGAAGCCCAAATCAGACATGAAAGGACTCGCCGCAGCCGCAGCGGCCCTTTTCGTTGGGATTGCGAAAGACGAAGCCCGCCTGCATCTTTTCTTCCACGAAATCCATTTCGGTGCCCAGGATGAACATGGTGGCCTTGGGATCGATCAGGACGGTGACGCCCTTTTCTTCCACCTTTTCATCCATCGGCCCGGCTTCGTCGGCGAATTCCAGGGTGTAGGTCAGCCCCGAGCATCCCTTGGTCCGCACCCCGATGCGAATCCCCGCCGACGGTTTGCCGCGGCTATCCAGCAGCGTTTTGACCCGTTCCGCCGCAGCGTCGGTAATCGTCAGGGGAGCCATGCGCTCAGCCATGTCAGTTCACCTTCGTGAAGTAAAGAAGCAACCTTAGAAAAGCGTCCTGGGAGGAAACCGTCCCCAGGACTGGGGCGGATTACTCCGCCGCGCCCTCTTCCAGGCCGTGCTTCTTTTTATAATCGGCAACGGCGGCCTTGATAGCATCCTCGGCCAGAACCGAACAATGGATTTTGACCGGGGGCAGAGCCAGATGCTCGGCGATTTCCGAGTTCTTGATCTGCGCCGCTTCGTCCAGGGTCTTGCCCTTGACCCATTCGGTCACCAGCGAGCTTGACGCGATGGCCGAACCGCAGCCGAAGGTCTTGAACTTGGCGTCTTCGATGATGCCTTCCGGGTTGACCTTGATTTGCAGCTTCATCACGTCGCCGCAGGCGGGCGCGCCCACCAGACCGGTGCCGATGTTATCCTCGTCCTTCTTGAACGACCCGACGTTACGCGGATGTTCGTAGTGCTCGATCACCTTATCGCTATAGGACATTGTCTTCTCTCCTGAATTCTTTAGTGCGCGGCCCACTGGATCGACTTGATGTCGATGCCTTCCTGGTGCATTTCCCAAAGCGGGCTCAGTTCGCGCAAGTGATTGACGGCCTCGGCGATATGCTCGACGGCATAATCCACGTCGGCTTCGGTGGTAAAGCGGCCCAGCCCCAGACGCAGGGACGAATGGGCCATTTCCGCATCGGCGCCCAGGGCGCGCAGCACATAGGACGGCTCCAGCGAAGCCGAGGTGCAGGCCGAACCCGACGACACCGCGATATCCTTGACGCCCATCATCAGACCTTCGCCTTCGACAAAGGCAAAGCTGATATTGAGGTTGCCCGGCAGACGGTGTTCCAGATCGCCGTTGACATAAACTTCCGGCAGACGGGCCTGCACGCCCTTCAACAGACGGTCGCGCAGGGCCAGCAGGCGGGCCGATTCGGTGCCCATTTCTTCCCTAGCGATACGGCAGGCTTCGCCCAGACCAACCACCAGGGGGGTCGGCAGGGTGCCGGAACGCATGCCGC
>JASLCK010000191.1 GCA_030151865.1 Rhodospirillaceae bacterium
GAATAAGAGGGGGACCGCAATCATGACTCAGACCGCTTTGCGTCTGGTGGACAAGGATACCATGGACAAGCAGAAAGCTCTGGATGCCGCCCTCTCTCAGATCGAGCGCGCTTTCGGGAAAGGCTCCATCATGCGGATGGGCCAGCGCGAAGTGGTCGAGGTGGATACCGTTTCCACCGGCTCTTTGGGTTTGGATATCGGGCTTGGCATCGGCGGCCTGCCGCGTGGACGCATCATCGAAATTTATGGGCCGGAAAGCTCGGGTAAGACCACGCTGACCCTGCATGTGATTGCCGAAGCCCAGAAGAAGGGCGGTACCTGCGCCTTCATCGACGCCGAACATGCGCTGGACCCGGTCTATGCCCGCAAGCTGGGTGTCAATCTGGATGAGTTATTGATTTCGCAGCCCGATGCCGGTGAACAGGCGTTGGAAATCGCCGACACCCTGGTGCGTTCGGGAGCCATCGACGTGCTGGTGGTCGACTCGGTCGCCGCCTTGGTGCCGCGCGCCGAACTGGAAGGCGAAATGGGCGACAGTCATGTCGGCTTGCAGGCCCGCCTGATGAGCCAGGCGTTGCGCAAGCTGACCGCCACCGTATCCAAGTCGCGCTGCATGGTCATCTTCATCAACCAGATCCGTATGAAGATTGGCGTGATGTTCGGCAGCCCGGAAACCACCACCGGCGGCAATGCGCTGAAGTTCTATTCCTCGGTTCGTCTGGATATCCGTCGTATCGGCGCCATCAAGGATAAGGACGAAGTGGTCGGCAACCAGACCCGCGTCAAGGTGGTCAAGAACAAGTTGGCCCCGCCGTTCAAGGTGGTGGACTTCGACATCATGTATGGCGAAGGCATCTCGAAGATGGGCGAACTGATCGATTTGGGCGTCAAGGCCGGGATCGTTGAGAAGTCAGGGGCTTGGTTTTCGTACAATTCTCAGCGTATTGGCCAGGGGCGCGAGAACAGCAAGACCTTCCTGCGGGAAAATCCAGCCGTTGCCGCCGAGATCGAAGCGACGATCCGTCAGAACGCAGGCATTCTGTCCGATGCTTTGGCGGGTGGTCCCGGCGACCAGGATGGCCTGCCGGTGGAAGAATAGAACAGCGTTGTTATCAACCGATGTTATATGAGTAAACGGTTGGTAATCTTTGTTGTGATGTAAACAGGGGCTACGGTTTTTCCGTGTCTTCTGTCGTGGTTCTCCCCAATGGGGGGATTAACTGCCAGGAAAAGTTAAAATTGTATGGGGTCTCGTCTGAATGGACGGGGCCCCATGTCTTTTGAAGGTGTTGCGGGCGTATGCAGCATCCTTTTCCGTCCCTCGGTATTAGGTAAAACGTAGTTTTGCAAACCTTTGGTTCTTAGGTTTATGCAGACCTTATACCCCCCTATATGCAAATCGCGTTGTAACAACATCTTACGCGGTCTTCCTTATCCAAAAGCCGATGTTTGAAAAGGGATTAACCCGGTAAGCCGGTTGATCCGACTAATGGGCGAGAATACGCTTAATTTCAGCAAGGAATTACGGTACCCCGGGCAGAAGGAGGGGCAAATGCTGCACAAAAAGATACTGCATGTGATCGACGCGGTTTCCGTCGCTGCTGGTCTTTCATTGGCTGTGACCGGCGTCATGGACTTCTCGTCCGCCAATGCGGCCATTCTCGATGGGCAGCCTCTGTCGAGCCAGTGGCTGCAACCGATGTTGGTTCTACTGGGCTTTGTTCTGCTGACCTTTCCGCTCAGCCGTCGTCTGGCCTATCACTCGATGCTGAACCCGGCCAACGTCGCCGAATGCCACGAAGTGGGGCAGGCGCTGGAACGGATTGCCCTGATGCAGCGTGTGCAGGCCGGCAATCTTTATGCCCTGGATTTGGATGACGCCGCTTTGCAGCGTGCCTTCGATGGTCCGCAAGGCCTGTGGACGTGGTTGCGCCCGGCCTACGAAGATCCGGCTCTGCGCCGCCAAATTCATCCCGACCTGCTGCGTCGGCTGGAACAGACCGCACATTAAAGTAACGCGTGCGTTTTAGAGCAAAGCCAGGGTGGAAACGCCCTGGCTTTTTTTGTCGCAGTAAGATGGGCGGAAAAATTTCTCAACCAGACTGTAAAAAATAACAGGATGATTTCGCATCTGCGAAAAAGAGTCTGCGATTCCAAATCCTTCGGACGTTCTCTTGAAAAACGGCGCAAATAGCAGCCTGTCTTGTCACTATCCTTTCTCTTTAAAGGGGAAAGTCGTCCGCGCAAAATCCCCCAAAAATAAGACGGTTTCCTGCGAGGCGAGGGTGTCGGCAGAGAAATCGTCTATCGGGCGGAGAGATGGAGGACATGAGGATGGTCAGAATCGTTCATGTGATTGAAGTGATTGCTGTCGTGCTGGGACTGTTCATCCTGACCGCGACCCTCGTCAACTTATCGGTGGCCGAAGCGGCGGGCGTGCCCGATCTGTTGGTGCGCGACAGTCATACGTTGTGGGGTGGGGCCGGTTTGTTCCTGACCACGCTGCCGGTGACGCGCCGGGTTGCGCAGCATATCTTCCTGGACGATGCCGGGGTTTGCGAATTCCAGGAAATGACCACGGCCATGCGCCGTATCGGCCTGCAAAACCGGGTTCAGGCTACCAACCTTTATCTGGCCGGTCTGCCGGATGAAAGCTGGCGCAAGGTGTTCGCCGATGATCGCGACCTGTGGGCCTGGTTGGGCGAAGCTTACGGGGATGAGGCGCTGCGCCGTCAGATGCATCCTGATGTGGCGATGCGCACCGGCCGTGCCGCCCCCGCACTTTTGCAATAAAGAGCGCTTTTTCGGAAGACCCCGGAGTATCGCCTTCGGGGTCTTCGCTTTTCGCGGGCGGCGAAATCACTTGGATTTCTGGACACCCGGCATAGGGCTTGTTAAAAGATCGGGTTCCGGATTTGACGGCCCCCGGAATGCTTTGAACCGATTTGGGCTGGGCCGTCGGCGCGAGCACGAAGAAGATTATGCAGACAGCCAACGATATTCGCCGCACGTTCCTCGACTTCTTCGCCAAGAATGGCCACGAGATCGTGCCGTCCAGCCCCCTGGTGCCCCGCAACGATCCCACCTTGATGTTCACGAACGCGGGCATGGTCCAGTTCAAGAACGTCTTCACGGGTATGGAAAAGCGGCCCTATTCGCGCGCTACCACCTCGCAGAAATGCGTGCGTGCGGGTGGCAAGCACAACGATCTGGACAATGTCGGCTATACGGCCCGTCACCACACCTTCTTTGAAATGCTGGGCAATTTCTCGTTCGGCGATTACTTCAAGGAAGGCGCCATCGACATGGCGTGGCGTCTGATCACCAAGGAATACGGCCTGACGCCGGAACGCCTGCTGGTCACCGTCTATCACACCGACGACGAAGCTTTTAATCTGTGGCGCAAGATCGCGGGCTTGCCGGAAAGCCGGATCATCCGCATTCCCACCCATGATAATTTCTGGGCCATGGGCGATACCGGCCCTTGCGGTCCCTGCTCGGAAATCTTCTTCGATCACGGCGACAAGATTCCCGGCGGCCCGCCCGGCAGCCCCGACCAGGACGGTGACCGGTTCATCGAAATCTGGAATCTGGTGTTCATGCAGTACGAACAGGTGACGCCCGATCAGCGCGTCAACCTGCCGCGTCCCAGCATCGACACCGGCATGGGCCTGGAACGTCTGGCCGCTGTGCTGCAAGGCAAGCACGACAATTACGATGTCGATCTGATGCGTTCGCTGATTCTGGCTTCCGCCGATGCGTCGGGGGCCGATGCCGATGGCGCGCACCGCGTCTCGCATCGCGTGATCGCCGATCATCTGCGCTCGTCCAGCTTCCTGATCGCCGACGGCGTGCTGCCGTCGAACGAAGGCCGTGGTTATGTGCTGCGCCGTATCATGCGCCGCGCCATGCGCCACGCTCACCTGATGGGCTGCCAGGATCCGCTGCTGTGGCGTCTGGTTCCCGCGCTGGTCAAGCAGATGGGCGACGCCTATCCCGAACTGGTGCGTGCTCAGCCGTTGATCACCGAAACCCTGAAGCTGGAAGAAAGCCGCTTCAAGCAGACTCTGGATCGCGGCCTGAAGCTGCTGGACGAGGAAACCGGCAAGCTGGTGCAGGGCGCCAGCCTGGACGGCGAAGTGGCCTTCAAGCTGTACGACACCTATGGTTTCCCGCTTGATCTGACCCAGGACGCGCTGAAAAGCCGCGGTATCGGCGTCGATGTGGATGGCTTTAACTCCGCCATGGACCGTCAGCGCGCCGAAGCCCGCAAGGCTTGGGCCGGTTCGGGCGAAGCCGCCACCGAAGCGGTGTGGTTTGAAACCCGCGAAACCGTCGGGGCCAGCGAATTCCTGGGGTATGACGCCCAGGAGGCCGAGGGCAAGATCGTCGCCTTGCTGGTGGACGGCAAGCCCGTCAAGACCGCCAAGGTCGGCGACAAGGTGGCGGTGATCGCCAATCAGACCCCGTTCTACGGCGAATCGGGCGGTCAGATGGGCGATACCGGCGTGATCATCACCGCCAACAAGGGCCGTGTGACCGTCAGCGACACCCATAAGAAGCTGGGTGATCTGATCGTGCATTTCGGCACCGTCGAGGAAGGCCAGGTGGCCATCGAGGACTTTGCCGAATTCAAGATCGACATTACCCGCCGCGACGCCCTGCGCGCCCACCATTCGGCGACCCACCTTTTGCATGCGGCCCTGCGCAACACGCTGGGCGAACATGTGACCCAGAAGGGCTCGCTGGTCGGTCCCGATCGTCTGCGCTTTGACATCAGCCAGCCGCGTGGTCTGTCGGCCGAGGAAATTCGTCAGGTGGAGGATCAGGTTAATGTCCAGATCCGCGCCAACCGCACGGTGACCACCCGTCTGATGACCCCCGACGCCGCCATCGAGGCCGGAGCCATGGCGCTGTTTGGCGAAAAGTATGGTGACGAAGTGCGTGTCGTTTCCATGGGCGATGACGGGGCGATGTTCTCGGTCGAACTGTGCGGCGGCACCCATGTGCGCCGCACCGGCGATATCGGTTTGTTCAAGATCCTGTCGGAAAGCGCCGTCGCCGCTGGCGTGCGCCGTATCGAAGCGGTGGTCGGTGCTGCCGCCGAAGTCTGGGTTGAAGAGCAGGCCGGTCTGCTGGCCCGTCTGGCCGACACCCTGAAGGCTCAGCCCGCCGAACTGCCTGCCCGTGTTGCTGCGTTGGTGGAAGACCGCCGCAAGCTGGAACGCGAACTGGCCGATGTGCGTCGTCAGATGGCGACCGGCGGCGGTGCGGCTTCGGCCAATAAGAGCGTGGCGGGTATCACCCTGGCGGCCCGCAAGCTGGATGGCGTGCCCGCCAAGGACCTGAAGGGCATGGCCGATGAGATCAAGAAGCAGATCGGCTCGGGCGTGGTTGCCCTGGTTGGTCTGGCCGACGGCAAGGTGTCGCTGGTGGTCGGTGTCACCGACGATCTGACCAGTCGCTTCTCGGCGGTTGATCTGGTGCGCGCCGGGTCGGAAGCCGTGGGCGGTAAGGGCGGCGGCGGTCGTCCCGACATGGCCCAGGCGGGCGGTTCCGATGTGACCAAGGCCGATGACGCCCTGGCCGCCATCGAAGCGGCTTTGTCGGCCTGATCCTAAGACTTTCTGCTTAGAAAGAAGTCCCCCGTCCCCTGCGGACGGGGGATTTTTCTTTTTATTTTCTGAGACTTTCGGGCCGGTTGTGCCTGTTTGCAGTTCGGTTCATCATAGAGATACCGGCAATGAGCCTTTGCGTCATTGTCCGGCGGGAGTGTCGCGCCATGGCCACCACATCCGCCAAGACCAGAATCCTGCTGGTGGAAGACAATCCAGATGCCGTGCTGCTGGTGCGGATGCTGCTGGGCGCGCGGGACCCTGGCGATAGCGGCGATGCGCGGGTGCCGTCTCTGGCCCATGCCGACTGCTTGGCGGCGGGGTTGGAACTGCTGTCGTGGAACGTCTTTGACCTGATTCTGCTCAATCCGTTTTTACCAGATAGCGATGGCGTGGCTTCGGTCGTTCGTATCGGCGAATCCACGCGCTTGCCGATCCTGGTGCTGACAGACCGCGATGATCCGGCCCTGGCCGTGCAGGCCTTGGAAGCCGGGGCCGATGATGTGCTGTTCCTAGACGAAATCGATAAGAAGGCACTGCGCCGGTCGGTACGCTCTGCCGTGGCCCGCTGTCAGGCCCGTCAGAAATTAGTGGCGGCGAAGGAGGAGGCGGAACGTCTGAGCCGCGACCAGATTAAGGTCTTGGATTATCTGGGGGATGAGGCGGCGCGCATCCTGCATTTGATTCTGGCAGCGTCTGATCGGCTGGAACGGCAGGAAGGTCAGTTGCTTGATCAGATCGGTGGAGCCGCCAGCTTGGCCGACATCCGCCACAACGCCCACAATCTGCAAGCCATGGCCGAGGATTTGCGCGACCTGTCGCGCCTGCAGGGTCAGCGCCTGCATCTGGATGAACAGAAATGCGATCTGGCGGCTTTGGCCCATGATGCCGTGGTGGCCTGTAAAGGGCGGGCGCAAGCCAATGGCCTGATCTTGGCGCTGGATATCGCTCCGGCCTTGCCCAAGGTGCTGGTCGATCCGGCCCGCCTGCGCCAAGCCTTGGACCGGGTGTTGGACAACGCCTTGAAATTCACCCCGCCCGGCGGGCGCATCGGCGTGCGGGTGGCCGCGACCTTAAGCGGCGGTACCGAAATCATCATCAGCGACAGCGGTGTCGGTTTTGCCAATCAGGACAAAGCCCTGCTGGTCAAGCCATTCGGGCGGGTCGAGCGGGGTGGCCGTCGTCCTGGCGAGGGGCCTGGCCTGGGTTTGGCCTTGGCGGCGGCCTTGATGCAGGGGCATGGCGGCAGATTGGGGCTGGCCTCAACCTCCAGCGGAGGGGCTAGTGTCACCTTGAGTTTGCCGGACATCCGCACCCAGGCCCAAGCCACAGGGCAATACCCTGTGGAGGCTGGATAAAATCCCGAAATAAGAAATTTTTGTGCACTGCACAAAAATCGCTTCAAAGGCGAACAGGTTTTTGCTATAACAGCATTGTTGCAGTGCAGCAAACGCGGGCGGCGGTTGCCTGGACTGCGCCCCAATACTCCAATAGCGAGGACGCAGTTATGACCAATTTCGCCAACGTCGATCAGATCACCGCTTTCGGCAAGGACAACGTCGAAGCCCTGGTGAAGAGCAGCACTCTGGCCGTCAAGGGCCTGGAAGAACTGGCCAAGGTTTACACCCAGCTGGCCAACCAGTCTCTGGAACAGAGCTCCAGCGCCGTCAAGGCTCTGTCGAGCGCCAAGAACCCCACCGAATTTCAGTCGATCTACAATGATCTGGCCAAGGGCAATTTCGAAGCCTTCGTTTCGGAAAGCCGCAAGATCCAAGAACTGGCCAACACCATTGTCACCAACAGCTTCGCTCCGCTGAACGCCCGCGTTCAGGCCTTGCAAAGCCTGTTCAAGACTGCCTAAATCCGGTTGAGGCTTTTTTACCCCATTTCGATGGGGTGAAAATTTCCTCACCGTCAGCGGCGAAGCCGATCCTATCTGGGCTGCACCAGAGAAAGATCGCTTCGCCGTTTTACTTTTAAGGCAAGGTCAGAACGGCAGCGCCCGATACAGCACGCTGCCCAGAAAGACCCCCGCGGCGCCCAGGATGCCCGTCAAAGTCGGCGGGGCGGGCAGGGGTAGTTTCAGCCAGGAAAACAGCAGGCCAACGGCCAGGCCAGCCCCCAGGGCGTAAAAGTTTTCCATCCGGTCTTCTTCCTCAGCTTTGGGGCAGGGCGGCCAGA
>JASLCK010000089.1 GCA_030151865.1 Rhodospirillaceae bacterium
TGGTCCTGGCCGTTGCCTTGGGTCGCGGTGGAGTTTGGCTGGTTCGTCGCCGAGTTCGGGCGTCAGCCCTGGGCGGTGGACGGCATGCTGCCGACCTTCCTGGCCTCGTCGTCGCTGTCGGCGGGCAAGGTGCTGTTCACCCTGGGCGGCTTTGTCCTGTTCTATTCCTCGCTGCTGGTGGTCGATGTCTTGTTGATGAAGAAGACCATCCGTCTGGGGCCGGTGCAGGCCTTGGGGCTGAAGCGCCAAAATGGCGTTTCCGGCTCTTCCACCATTGCCCAACCGGCTGAATAAGGAACCGTCATCATGGGTATTCCTGTGGATTATGAAATCCTGCGCCTGATCTGGTGGCTGTTCCTGGGCGTACTGCTGATCGGCTTTGCGATCATGGACGGCTTCGACCTTGGGGTCGCGGCCCTGTTGCCGGTGGTGGCCCGTACCGACAGCGAACGGCGCGTCGCCATCAACACCGTCGGCCCGGTCTGGGACGGCAACCAAGTTTGGCTGGTGCTGGGGGCGGGGGCGATCTTCGCCGCCTGGCCGACCATCTATGCCGTGGCCTTTTCCGGCTTTTACATCGCCTTGTTCCTGGTCCTGGCCTCGCTGATCGTGCGGCCGGTGGGGTTCGAATTCCGCAACAAGCTGGCTGACACCCGCTGGCGTTCGTTCTGGGATTGGGCCTTGGCCATCGGCGGTTTCGTGCCGTCTTTGGTGTTCGGGGTGGCGCTGGGCAATCTGTTGCAGGGCGTTCCGTTCCGCATCGATGCCGATATGCGCGTCTTCTATGAAGGCAGCGGTCTGTTCGAACTGTTGAACCCCTTCGGCCTGCTGGCCGGTCTGGTGTCCCTGTTCATGCTGCTGTCCCATGGGGCCGTCTATCTGTCGCTGAAGACCGAAGGTGCCGTGCATCAGCGGGCGGTGCGTGTGCTCAGCGTGACTGCGCCGCTGGCGGTGGCGTTGTTCGTGCTGGCGGGTCTGTGGATCGCCAAGGGTGTACTGGGCTATGTCATCACCAGCCCGGTGATCACCGATGGGCCGTCCAATCCGCTGTTCAAGGCGGTGGGCATGGTGCCGGGGGCGTGGTTGAGCAATTACGCCGCCTATCCCTGGATGAAGATTGCTCCGGTTCTGGGCGTTGTCGGTCCGCTGGCGGCGCTGCTGCTGGTGCGTCTGGGACGGTCCGGCCTGGGCTTTATCGCCAGCGGCATCGGTATCTTCGGCATCATCTCGACTGCCGGGGTCAGCATGTTCCCGTTCCTGCTGCCGTCGTCCATCATGCCCGAAGCCAGCCTGACGGTGTGGGACGCTTCGTCCAGTCAGCGCACCTTGTTCGTGATGCTGATTTCCACCCTGATCTTTCTGCCGATCATCCTGGGCTACACCAGCTTCGCCTTCCGCGTCATGCGCGGACGGGTGACGGCCAAGCAGATCGAACAGAACCCCACCGGCCATTACTAAGGAGACGAAACCATGTGGTATTTCGCTTGGATTCTCGGCATCGGTCTGGCCTGCGGCGCGGGCGTGCTGAATGCCTTGTGGCATGAAATGCATCTGCCCGATCCGGGTGGGGCCGATGAATAGAGATCAGCCCTTTTCAAGGGATCATTGACCATGAGGGCCGGGCGTTTGGCGACAGACGCCCGGTCTTTTTATTAAGAAAATTCTCATAAACAAAGCAAAGCATTGGGTTGCTGGCTAATCTTGAGCAGTAGTAAAAATGGTGTCTTCCCACCTTTTGAACTGACTATCATCAAGCAGGGATAGCCTGACGGATACGCAATTGACACTTTTGTGTATCGGTGCCATTACCCCTTCATGAAATCAGGATTAACGACATTCAGGACTGGATGGGGCAAGGGCAGCGCTTTGGCGCGGCTTCGGGCTTCGGCGTTGTCCTGGCTGGCTGTTTTTCTGCTGGTTCTCGACGTTCTGGCGTCGGTGGCCTCGCCTGCCCAACCGGTCCGTTTCGTCGGTGCCGAAGGGGCGGCGCTGCAAGATCTTGCCCTGGAGATCTGCACCATCGACGGCATGGCGATGGCAAAGCCCGATGGGGCGGCCCCCTTGCCCTCGGACGGAACCGATCATCGCCGCCATTGCGTGTTCTGCCTGCCGCTGTTGCAGGGCCATCTGGTCCTGGCGGGCGCTGCCGTCGTGCTGGCGTCGGGGCCGATCCCGCTGGCGGTTCTGCCGGTGGCCCGCGATCAGCAGCGCGTGGTTTTGGCGCGCTATCCGTCCTCTTCCTCTCCCCGCGCCCCTCCGTTCCCCGTCTGAGCTTGTGATCTCCACCTGACGGCTGCGCCCATTGCGGACAGCCGGGGATTTCTTTGCCAAAGCCCCGTCATGCGATGGGGCGGACGAGGATCATCATGATTCATCTGACTGTTACCGGCATGCGCTGCGGCGGATGTTCGGGCCGCGTTACGCGGCTGATTGCCGAGCTTTTGCCCGAAGCCGTCATCGCCATCGATCTGCCCACCGGCAAGGTGGATGTCGATCATCCCGACGCCCAGGCCGATCTGCTGATCCGCCTGATTTCCGATGCGGGCTTCGGCGCGGCTGCCGCCTGACCGGCGGCGCTTAACACATCACCTGAATTGCGCTTCGGCCTCAATGTTCCGCCAAAATTTGGGGGGCGGACCGGCCGAGGAGGGGAAGAGTAATGACCAATCATATCTATGCGGCCCGCATTGCCCTGCTGGCCGGGGCGTCGCTGTGCGCCATCACCCTGTCGGCCAATCTGGCCAGGGCCGAGGATGACGCCAACAGCACGGCCAGCGTCACTGTTCCGAAAATCTCGGTGACCGATACCGCGGCGGGGTCCGCCATCTCGGTCAATACCTTGACCGAAGGGTCTAAAAGCTATGCCGCCACGGCCTCGTCGGTGGGCGACAAGCTGGGGACGCCGTTGCAAGACACCCCCAACACCATTTCGGTGCAGACCCGTCAATATCTGGACGACCGCAACATTTCGGATGTCTATGACGCCATGCGGCAGATGCCGGGCGTCACCGCCATGCCCAACAGCGTCATCCAGAACCAGTACAACGCCCGTGGCTACAGCATCGGCGGCATGTTCGACGGCATCGCTTCGTCCAACAGCTTTACCACCATGCAGCAGTTGGACATGGCGATTTATGACCATCTGGAATTTCTGCACGGGGCCGACGGCCTGCTGACCGGCGGGGCCATGAGCAACAGCAACGGCGCGGGCGGCACCATCAACATGGTGACGAAGAAGGCTCAGAAAACCTTGGCGGCGTCGGTCAGCCAGTCGGTGGGGTCTTGGAACAATTACCGCACCGAAGGCGATGTCACCGGTCCCTTGAATGCCGATGGATCCCTGCGCGCCCGTCTGGTGGCGGTCGGCCAGGACCGCAGTTTCTATTACGACAACGCCAGTCAGGTGAAGCGGGTGCTGTATGGCGAGATGGAATACGACATCACGCCCGACACCCTGGCCACCGTGTCGTTCGCCGTGCAGACCAATCGCCAGACACCGTTTTACGGTCAACCGCTCAGCACCACCGGGCAACGGCTCAATCTGCCGCGTTCGTTCAATCCGGCCCCAGCCTGGAACCGCGATGACACCCAGACCCAACAGCAGATGATCAGTCTGGAGCATCGCTTTGAAAACGGTTGGGAAGCCAAGGCGCATGCCTTGTGGAACGAACAATACGACCGTTATCTGGATACCGAACAAAGCGGCGGCGTCAGAACGGCCACCAATACCACCAGCTATTTCGGACCAGAGGATTACACCTATCGCCGTTATCATCAGGCGACCGATGTTTACGCCGCCGGCCCGTTTTCGCTGCTGGGGCGAACTCACAAGATGCTGCTGGGCTTCAACACCGACCGTTATGACTATGATTATGCGGGTGGTTCTCTCAGCAGCGTCAATAACGTCAATATTTTCAACCTGCCCACCAGCATTACCGATCCCGGCGTGATCAATTACAATGACGGCGGCAAGAACAAGACCTTTCAGTACGGTCCTTACGGCCAGTTGCGCCTGAGCGTGCTCGACGATGTGACGGTGGTGGGCGGCGGTCGCTACAGTTATTTCAGCAATAGGACACGCGGGACGAATCCCGGAACCTCGACCAACTGGAAACAAGGGGCCGAAGCGGGTGAGTTCATCCCTTATGCCGGGGTGGTCTATGACGTGACGTCCAATGTTGCCCTTTATTCCAGTTGGTCGGACATCTTCGTTCCCCAGACCAATCAGGATTATCAGGGCAATGTGTTGAAGCCCCGCCAGGGCGATCAGTACGAGGTCGGGGCCAAGACCCAGTGGTTCGACAAACAATTGACCGCCACTGTCGCGCTGTACGAGATCGACGATACCAACCGTCCCTATAAGGACTTCGATCACAGTACCCAGGCCAAGACCTACTATCTGTCGTCAGGCGAACAGCGCACCAATGGCGTCGATTTCGAAGTGACCGGCAAGCCCGCCCCCGGCTGGGACGTCAGCGCCAGCTACAGCTATATGATTTCCCAATTGGTCACGGATTCCAGCGCCCAGGGGGCGACGCCCACCAACTGGTATCCGCGCCATATGATCAAAACCTGGGGCAAATACACGGTTGAGACCGGCATGCTGAAGGGGTTGAGCATGGGGGCTGGGCTCAATCTGCAAAGCCGGATCTGGGGTAACGGTTCCAATGCGGGGATTGCCCAGGCGGCCTATGGCGTGATGGACGGCATGGTCGGCTATGAGTTGAACGACAACGCCGAACTGACCTTCAACGCCAACAACATCACCGACACCAAGTACTTCGCCACCACCGGCCGGTCTTATGGTGCCTACAACACCTATGGCGATCCGCAGAACTTCCTGCTGACACTGAAACTGAAAATGTAAGGGGAGGGGGACGCACCCCCGCCCGCGCCGAAAAAGCGCGGGCGGGGCGGTCTCCTGGTGACGCCATGTCTGCGCTGCGAACCTGTTATCATTTGGTTTTTCCGTTCTTCTGGCGCTCGCCGCACCGGTGGCGGGCGTTGGCTCTGCTGGCGGGCGCGCTTTTGTGCCATGTCGGGCTGACCCTGGTGGGGGTGGGGTTCAACGTCACCAGCGGGGCCATCTTCAATGCCATTCAGGATCATAATCTCGATCAGTTCCTGCGGCAGTTGACGCGCTGGGGCGGGCTATTCGTCGCGTTGCTGGCCGCCGTAGCCCAGGGCTATTACTTCACCCAATTGCTGTCCTGGCGCTGGCGCGGCTGGATGACCCGCCATCTTCTGGACCGCTGGATGGAGAACAGCCGCTTTTATCATCTGCAAGTCGCGCCGGGCGAAGGTGACAACCCCGATCAGCGTATCGCCGAAGATGTGGCTTTGTTCGTCGATAAGACGCTGGATCTGTTCCTGGGGCTGTTCCACGCCGTGGCCGGGTTGGGCAGCTTCACCGTCATCTTGTGGAAGATGTCCGAGGATTTCGACATTTTCGGCTTTCGCGCGCCGGGGCTGCTGCTGTGGTGCGCCCTGCTGTATTCGCTGGTTGGCACCGGGCTCAGCCATCTTCTGGGGCGGCGCTTGCCCGGTCTGGATGTGGCCCAGCAAAAGGCCGAAGCCGATTTTCGCTTCTCGCTGGTCAGGGTGCGCGAACATGGGGCCAGCATCGCCCAGATGCAGGATGGCCCCGCCGAGCGGCTGCGTCTGGATCAGGCTTTTTCCCATGTCCTGGACAACTGGTTGAAGATCATCCGCTGCAAAAAACGGCTGGTGCTGGTCAATCGCGCCTTTGGTCAGATGTCTACCAACTATGCCTATCTGATCATGGCGCCGCGCTACTTTGCCGGGGGCCTGTCCCTGGGCACGCTGGTGCAGGCCAATCAGGCGTTCTTTCAGT
>JASLCK010000198.1 GCA_030151865.1 Rhodospirillaceae bacterium
ATCGCCTCGGCCGAAGCCCTGGTGGTGCGCGATGGCGTCAAGGCCCCGCAGGATCTGCGCGGCAAAAAGATCGCCACGCCGTTCGTCTCGACCTCGCATTTCCATCTTTTGTTCGCACTGGAACAGTTCGGCTTGAAGCCGAACGACGTGCAGTTGGTCAATCTGCGTCCCGCCGAAATCGCCGCCGCTTGGGAACGTGGCGACATCGATGGTGCCTTCATCTGGGATCCGGCCCTGGCCAAGCTGAAGCAGACCGGCCATGTGCTGATCACCTCGGGCGAGCTGTCGTCCTGGGGCAAGTCCACCTTTGACGGCATCGTGGTCAACAAGAAGTTCGCCAAGGAAAATCCCGACTTTGTGACCGCCTTCGTCAAGGCCATCGCCGCTGCCGATGCCCGCTATCGCCAAGATCCGTCCAAATGGACCGCAGGATCGGCGGATGTCGCCGCCATCGCCAAGCTGACCGGCGGCAAGGCCGAGGACATTCCCGCAGGTTTGGCGCTTTACGGCTTTCCGACCTTGGACGAGCAGGTTTCGCCCAAATGGCTGGGTGGCGGCAAGGATGGCGGGGCGGCCAAGGCCCTGTTGTTCACCGCGCAGTTCCTGAAGGAACAAGGCCGCATCACCGACGTGCTGCCTGATTATGCGGGCGCGGTCGATCCGTCCTTCGCCCAAAAGGCGTTGGCCAAGTAAGCCAACGGGAAAGGAGATCCCATCCATGACCAGTCTGGTGGTTGACGATGTTGCCGTCCGTTATGCGCGTCCGGACGGCGAACCGGTTCAGGCCCTGGGCGGGGTTTCCTTTTCCATGACCGACGGTCAGTTCTGGGTTGCCTTGGGGGCATCGGGGTGCGGCAAGACGACGGTGTTGAACACCATCGCCGGGTTCTTGCGTCCGACCGGTGGGCAAGTCCGCCTGGATGGCCGTCTGGTGCGGGGGCCGGGTGCGGAACGGGGCGTGGTGTTTCAAAAGCACGCCCTGTTCCCCTGGCTTTCGGTGGTCGAAAATGTCGAATTCGGCCTGAAGATGCAGGGCTTGCCGAAAAAGGCGCGCCGGGAAAAAGCGTTGGAAACGCTGGAACTGGTGGGCTTGCAGGATTTTGCCGGGCAGCCGGTCTACCACCTGTCGGGCGGTATGCAGCAGCGTGTCGGCGTCGCCCGCGCTCTGGCCGCTGATCCGGAAGTTCTGTTGATGGACGAACCCTTGGGCGCGCTGGACGCCTTTACCCGCGAAGCCATGCAGGAACTGCTGCTCAGGGTTTGGGACAAGACCCGCAAGATGGTGTTCTTCATCACCCATTCGGTCGAGGAAGCGGTGTTTCTGGGCACCCATCTGTTGGTGTTCTCGCCCCGTCCGGGCCGCATCGTGCACCGGGCCGAGCTGGATTTTTCCCGCCGCTTTCTGGAAAGCGGCGATGCGCGGGCGGTCAAATCCGCCCCCGACTTCATCCTCACCCGCGAGGAGGTGCTGCGTGCCGTCCACCAAAGCCATCACTAATCCCTTGCTGGCGCGTCTGCTGCCCTCACGGCTGACCCGTTGGCGTGCGCCGCAAACCGATGATGGGGCCGATCCTTATGGCGCACCCGGCGAAGGGCATCTGCCCTGGCTGTCGCTGCTGACCATCGCCTTATTGCTGGCGCTGTGGTGGGTTGCGGCCCGCTATCAGTGGGTATCGGCGCTGTTTCTGCCCGGACCGGAAAAAGTCTTGGCGACATTCGCCGATTTGTGGACGCAAACCCTGACCGGCGGCACCTTGGCCGATCATATCGCCGCCAGTCTGGGCCGGGTCGGGCTGGCCTTTGTGCTGGCCGGGGCCACCGCCATTCCCCTGGGGCTGTTGATGGGGGTCAACCGTCTGGCGCGGGCAGTTCTTGATCCGGTGATCGAGTTCTATCGCCCGCTGCCGCCCTTGGCCTATCTGCCGTTGACCGTCATCTGGTTTGGCATCGGCGAAGTGGAAAAGCTGGTTCTGCTCTATCTGGCGATCTTTGCCCCGCTGGCCATCGCCGCCCGTGCGGGCGTGCGGTCGGTGACGGTGGAACAGATCCACGCTGCCTATTCCCTGGGGGCCAACCGGCGGCGGATTTTCGTCCATGTGGTGCTGCCCGCCGCGCTGCCCGACATCCTGACGGGTCTGCGCATCGGCTTGGGCTTTGGTTGGAGCACCCTGGTTGCCGCCGAGATGGTCGCCGCTCAGCAAGGGCTGGGACAGATGGTTTTGAACGCTTCGGGCTTTTTGCGGACCGACATCATGGTGGTGGGCATCGTGGTGATCGGGGCAATCGCCTATGGCTTCGATTTGTTGATGCGCCGCCTGGAAAAGCGGCTGGTTCCCTGGAAAGGACGTGTCTGAGATGACCCATTCGCCGCTTCCCACCCAGACGTTGCCCCATTTGGACAATTATTGGCAGCCTTTTACCGCCAACCGGGCCTTTCGCGCCGATCCGCGTCTGCTGGTGGCGGCCAAGGGGGTGCATTACACCGATGCCAAGGGCAATCTGTTGTTGGATGGTGTCTCGGGGCTGTTCTGTACCCCCGCCGGTCATGGCCGGGAAGAAATCGCCGCCCGCGTGGCCGATCAAGTGCGGCGGCTGGATTTCGTGCCGCCCTTTCAGTTCGGTCATCCCGCCGGGTTTGAACTGGCCCAGGAAATCGCCAAGCTGACCCCGCCCGGCTTGGACAGCATCTTCTTTGTCAATTCCGGGTCTGAAGCGGTGGAAACGGCGCTGAAGGCTGCCTTGGCCTATCACCGCGCCCGTGGGCAGGCCGGGCGCACCCGTTTCGTCGGGCGGGAACGGGCCTATCACGGTGTTAATTTCGGTGGTCTGTCGGTCAGCGGCATGGTGCGCAACCGCGAGGCCTTTGGCCCCGGTCTGCCGGGTGTCAGCCATATCCGCCACACTTGGGCGCCCGAGCGGGTCTTTACCCCCGGTCAGGCCGACCAGGGGGCCGATCTGGCCGACGATCTGCAACGCGCCGTCGATCTTTACGGGGCCGACAGCATCGCCGCCGTGATCGTCGAGCCGATTTCCGGTTCCACCGGGGTGTTGGTGCCGCCCAAAGGCTATCTGGAACGGCTGCGCGCCATCGCCGACACCCACGGCATTCTGCTGATCTTCGACGAAGTGATTACCGGCTTTGGCCGGACCGGCAAGCCGTTTGCCGCCGAAAGCTTCGGCGTTACCCCCGACATCATCACCATGGCCAAGGCCATCACCAACGGCACGGTTCCCATGGGGGCGGTGGCCTTCAGCCGGGCTATCTACAACACCATTACCCAAGCCGCCGCCGATGGCGCCATCGAGTTTTTTCACGGCTATACCTGGTCGGCCCATCCGGTCGCCACGGCGGCGGCCCTGGAAACTCTGAAACTGTTCCGCGAGGATGGTCTGTTCGAGCGGGCCGCCGCCCTGACGCCGCTGTTTCAAAAGGCGGTGTTCGGCTTGCGCGATCAAGGGCTGGTGTCGGACATCCGGGGCTATGGTCTGCTGGCCGGGATCGATCTGGCCCCGACGTCAAAGCCGGGTCAGCGGGGTTTCGCGGCGCTGAAGGCGTTGTTTTCGGCCGGATTGGTGGTTCGTGTCACCAACGACACCATCATTCTGGCTCCGCCCTTTGTGGTCAGCGAGGATCAGCTTTATCAGATCATCGAAATCGTCCGCCGGGTGATTTCCCGTCTCTAAGACCGCGGTTGATCAACGGAATTCAAACGACAGGGTAAAACTGTCCGCTGTTTCGGGCGGCGGGGGGAAGGGCTGGGCGGCCGTCAGGGCGTCCAGCGCCACCTGATCCAGACTGTCGCGGCCGCTGCTG
>JASLCK010000161.1 GCA_030151865.1 Rhodospirillaceae bacterium
CAGGACAATCCTCTGACGCCTGCACCCGGTCACCTGACGGTTTTGGTGGCCGATGACAACGCCATCAATTTGCAGGTGGCGGTCGGGCTTTTGAACAAGCTTGGCCACCGCGCCGACGTGGCGGGCGATGGCCAGGAAGCCCTGACCATGGTTCAGAACTGCGCCTATGACCTGATCTTGATGGATATGCAGATGCCGGTGATGGATGGTCTGGAAGCCACGCGCCGCATTCGCAGCCTGGGTAACGATAAGGCGGGTGTGCCGATCATTGCCATGACCGCCAACGCCATGCAGGGGGACCGGGATGTCTGTCTGGCGGCTGGCATGGATGACTATATCGCCAAGCCCATTGACCGCCACCGTCTGGCGGCGGTTCTGGGGCGGTGGCAGCAACGGCTTTATCCCCACGGTCTGGCCAGCCGGGCAAGCATGGCCCAGCCTGTCAGCCCGTTCGAGCCCCATTCTCATCCCATATCAGAGCCCCAAGAGGCAGAGGCCCATATGTCAGACGCACCCAATGCGCCCGCTATCGCCGAATCCATTCCCGTGGTTGATGACGAAGCCCGTCTTGATCTGCAAGACGCCTTGGGTGAGGGCGTCTTGAAGCGATTGATGGGGTCCTTGCGTCGTGATTTGCCGGTGGAATGCGCCAAGATGAAAGACGCCGTGGCCCAGGGTGATGCCGATGCCATGGTCAAGCTGGCCCATGCGTTGAAGGGCTCGGCGTCCAATCTGGGATTCCTGCGGTTGGCGGCGGCTTTGGAACTGCTGGTGCATGCGGGCCGCAACAACGGGGCAGGGGCGGCCGAGGCCATGGCCGTTATCGAACAGGAACAGGCGGTGGCCAGCCCCTTACTGGACGGCTTTTGCTAGGCCGCCTAGCGCATTGAAACACCCCGAATGTTTCAGTGCACTAGGACTGGAAAATGTCGCGGGCCAGGATCGGGCGTAAGGCGGCGGGTGTTGGGGTGCTGCGGCCTACCGGCAGGCCGGTGACGTACTGAAAGCCTAGATTAACCGCCCGACGGACATCCTCGGCCGAGGAGGCATTCCACAGGCACAGCCGATAATTCAGATCGGCCACGTCATGCGTCACCAGGGTGAACAGGGCGTACAGGGCGGAATGGGTAAAGCCAGCCCGTGCGGCCTGGGCTTCGTTCAGGCACAAAAACTCCACCCCGCAATCTCTTAAGAATTTGGCGGTATCGCGTTCCGGCAAAACTCGGGCGGCAACCCGAATGTTCATGGACTTGAACATTCTGATCGTGTCGCGCAACAGGCTGCGGCTGACATCGCCCAGGTCGCCGGCCATTTCCAGAACTAGGCGGGTTCCCAGTCTTTCCTGGGCGGTATGGGCAAAGGCTTCCAGGCCGCCCGGCTGGTTCAGGGTGTGGCCGTTAATGGCGACCGGCAGAAACAGCACCCCCTTGTCGCTGGGAAACAAGGTGGCGGCGTGACAAAGGCGCTGGTTGACGTCCACGGCCAACGGATCGTTATCGCCCGCGAACAAAACGCCGCTTTCATAAATAGTGGTATCGCCAAAATCGCGGCGGATCCGGGCACGGCTGCCGGTACAGCGTTCCGCCTGGGCATCCCAGACCCCTTGATAATCCACCGATAGGGCGATGCCATGGGGCTGGGCCGATAGCCGCATTGCGGCTTCCATCTGCTCCAGCAGGTTGCCGTGCGCGCCGTCCAGGCACGACCGCAACCGTGCCAGGGGCAAAACCTCGGTCATGACATCCAGCGCCCCATTGGCGGCACCGATCAGGTGCTGTCGGATTTCTTGGGACAGGGCTTGGGCCCGAACCCGTCCCTCGGCCTCGCTGAGATGGGGAAACAGCAGCATATATTGTCCCTGCCCCAGACGCAGGCAGGCATCGCTGACCCCCAGGCGGGTTTCCAGAATCTGCTCGGTTATGCTGCCGATTTTCGGCATCAGCCTGGCCCAATCGGTGTTGGGCAGGTGGGGCAGCACGCTGACCAGATGCAGCTTTCCAAAACTGCCGGTGCCGTTTTCGGCAACCAGTTGGGTGGCCAGCTGTTCAAACAGAACCCGGTTGGTCAAAGGGTTTTCCATGCTGGCGAGTGCGGTCATCGTGATCTCCTGTCCCCACGGATCAAGCGATGCATGTCCCATGCCGCGTCAAATCCCCAGTCTTTTGGGGGCAAATCCAGAAAGCCTTCGCAAATTTGCAAAATCACCCAAGTTGGGCGGGGCGTTGATTTGCAGAACGCAAACCAGAATGCGCAAGACGCCTCTATGAACAGAGGGATGGGCCGCACGGATTTAGAAAAACGCCCGGAAATCCGGGGGGTATGGGCGTTCCCCCGACTTTTGCGACTTTTGGCATAGACCTTGCTTGTTAAAGGGCAAAGCGAAAACGCTGGAGGGAAAAAGATGAACGGGACTTACGTCTGCTGGCAAATGGCCGGACCGCAAAACGACTGGGCCATTTTGTTTGTCGGTGCTGATGGCGATCGTCGGATCGTCTCGCGCTTTTCGCATTACCCCGATGCGGTCCGGGCATTGCGTGGCTTGCGCGCCACAGGGGCTGCGTAAGCCCGACGAAGGGAGATGTCGTCATGGGTGTAGCAATCAACGACGACGATCTGAGGATCGTGCTGGACGCTTTTTCCGAGGCGACGGGTGCCGCCAGGGCCAATGGTTTGTCGGGCTATCATGCCGTTACTGCGGTCAAGGCTGTGACCGCCAAGGTGGCGTCGCACATTCTGGGACGTGATTTTTCCACCGAGGAAATCGATCGCGTTCTGATGGATATTCGATAATGGGGATGATGATGGCAAAGACCGATTTTCTGCGCGCCGGACAGGACGACCGCAGAAAATACGTGCGCCTCAAGCCCGTGGCCCTGATGGCCCGGATCGGTAATCAATTACTGGAAATTCATGATATTTCCCTGAGCGGGATCAGTGTGGTTCATGGCAAGGCGCCGTTGCCGTTGGGCGATGGTCTGTTGGAAATTACCCTGATTCCGCGCGATGGTCGGCATTTGAACGTCAATTCCAGTTTGCGGGTTAAGGGACGAGTGGTCCGTCATCACGCCCATGCCTCGGCCATTGCTTTTGAAGGGTTCAGCTTCGCCCTGGCCAAGATGATCACCGGGGTGATGGCCCGTCATTCGGGTGTCGAGCCGTTCCTGATCCGTTAAACCGATCTCGTTTGAACGGAAAAGGCTTCACTTTTGCCAGGGAGTAGCCCTTGCGCCCGGTCTGGGCAGAGGCTTTAAGAACATCCCCGGCAACGGGGAATAACAGACGGTTTTTCTTTCCTATTTCGGCGTGCGGGAGTATTGCAAAACCCGCGCGCCGTTTTGTTTTGTCCGAGCTGTTCGCTGCCCGGCGGCGGTGTGTTCAGCCGTCTGCAACCAGGACCATTATGAGCAAAGCTTTC
>JASLCK010000179.1 GCA_030151865.1 Rhodospirillaceae bacterium
TATGATCACCGCCTATACGCCGACCTTCGGCAAGTCGGTGCTGCATCTGGCGGAAATCGACAGCCTGATCGTCACCTTGTGCGTTGGCGCTTCCAACCTGTTCTGGCTGCCGGTGATGGGGGCGATTTCCGACCGCGTCGGGCGGCGGCCGTTGCTGATCGTGTTCACCACCTTGTCGCTGCTCAGCGCTTATCCGGCCATGTCCTGGCTGGTGTCGGATGTGACTTTCGGACATCTGCTGGCAGTGGAACTGTGGCTGTCCTTCATTTATGGCAGCTATAACGGCGCGATGGTGGCCTATCTGACCGAAATCATGCCGGTGTCGGTGCGTACCTCGGGCTTTTCGCTGGCTTACAGTTTGGCTACTGCCATTTTCGGCGGGTTCACTCCGGCCATTGCCCAATATCTGATCCATGCTACCGACAATAAGGCCATGCCGGGCGTTTGGCTGTCGTTCGCGGCGGCGTGCGGCCTGCTCGCGGCGCTGTTGAGCAAGCGGGTCAGCGCCAAGGCTTTGGCTTCGACCCCTTAATCGATTGTCGCTTGTTTGATGATTGAAAATCCCCGGCTTCGCGGTCGGGGATTTTTTTATCCCAGCAAGGGGGCGATAAAGTCGGCCATGGCGTCCATGACCTTTTGTTCCTGATCCTTATGGGGGGTATGGCCGCAATTTGGCAGTACAGCCAGATCGACGGGGGCGGTCAGGCCGTTGATGATGTCTTCGATCTGGCGCAGGGTAGCGTACTCGTCGTCCTCGCCCTGAATGATCTGCACCGGGCAGGTGATCGACGGCAAGGATGCAGAGATGTTCCAATCGCGGAAATCCGGGCGCAGCCAGGTATCGTTCCAGCCATGAAAGGCGATGTCCACGTTGGGGCCGTGATGGCGTTCCAGGCGGTCGCGCAAGCCTTTGGAATATTGAACGCGGGCGGCGGCAATGCCCTGGACGGTGACGTCTTCGACATAGATATGCGGGGCTTCGGCAACCACGCCTTTTAAGCCGGGAGCGGGCCAGTGGGCAGCGCTCAGCAGCGCGATGGTGGCGCCGTCGGAATGTCCGATCAAGACATGATCGCCGATGCCCAACTGATCCAGCAGGGGGGCCAGAACATCGCGGGCTTCGCGGCTGTGGTAATCGGTGGGGCGGGGCAGGTCGATGGGGTCGGACCCACCATAACCAAGACGGCTGTAGACCAGGGCGCCGCAATCCAGCCGGTCGGCCAGCCGCATGGGGAAATCGCGCCATAGCCGGGCACTGCCCAGACCTTCGTGTAGAAAGACCAGGGTCGGAGCATCAGTGGCGGCGGGGCCGTGCCAGAGATATTCCAGCCGTTGCCCAAACAACGAGAAGTGCCGCATGGGGTTGGTCCCTTTCCACCGCAGATATGAGGCGATGGTAGCGGCGCGGGCGAGCGGGGGCAACAGCCCCCGCTTTTCGGAAAACAGATTTAACGCAGTGGAATGACAAAGGTGACACTGGGCGGCGGGGCCGGACGATAGACCACCGGCGGTGCATAAACCACTTGGGGCGGGGGCGCATACATCACCGGGGGCGGATAGGGGGAGGCATAGCCAGGGGCCACCATAACCACCGGCGGGCGGCGATGTTCGACCCACATCCGTTCGTGCCAGCGATGTTCCCGCCAGTCTTCATGATGCCAGCCGCCCTCATGGCCCCATCCGTCGTGAGCCATGGCCGGAGCGGTTCCGGCCAGCGCGACGGCGCCAAAGGCGAAAGCGGCGATCAGGCTTTTTAGCGACGTGGTGCTCATGGTCCCCTCCTCGGGGGAAATCCTTGTCTTGGCGGGGCACGGTGCCCTTTGCCGATGTTTGTCATGATGCAGGGCGATTGTGCCGAATTTGCGGCCCAGAAATGGCGAAGCGGTGGTATTCTCGCCCGCCTTGCATCCTGCTTTGTGGAAAGGGGCTTGCCGTGATTTCCGACCGTCTGACCGCCCAGATCGATTTCATCTTGGAAATCGACAAGATGAAAACCATCCTGCGTCAGAACGTGCCGATCACGCAGCCTTACCGTCAGGAAAACGACGCCGAACATTCCTGGCATCTGGCGATGATGGCGCTGCTGCTGGCCGATTATGCCGACCGGCCCGTCGATCCGGCGCGGGTGGTCAAGATGCTGCTGATCCATGATCTGGTGGAAATCGATGCGGGCGACACCTTTATCTATGACGAAGCGGCGCACCACGATAAGGAAGACCGTGAACAGCGCGCGGCGGATCGCATTTTCGGCCTACTGCCCGACGATCAACGTGATGAATTGCGTGGCCTGTGGGACGAGTTCGAAGCCCGCCAGAGCGACGACGCCCGTTTTGCCGCAGCCTTGGACCGGTTGCAGCCGGTTCTGCTCAACCACGCCACCCAGGGCGGGCGTTGGCGCAAGAACGGGGTAACCGCCGCCAAGGTGCTGAACCGCACCAAGATCGTGGCCGATGGCTCGCAGGCTCTGTGGGAATTGCTGCAAGACCGGGTCCGCGATGCGGTTGAACAGGGCTATATTCCTGAAAAGTAACCCTGCTATCGGAAACGGTTTCAGCCTTTAAAGAGTCAATTGTCTCGGCCCCTATTTGTTGCCATCATTTCCCGTTAAGGGGTGGGCATCCAGTGGGGGCTGGTATGACGGTGCGCTGTGGATTTGTGATCGGGCTTTTCTGCCTGCTGGCCGGAACGGCGGCAGCCCAGGATAAGACTGTGTTTCTCGCTTCTCTCGACTGGCCGCCTTACACCATGGAAAGTCTACCCCATGGCGCTTCCGAACAGGTGGCCCGAAAGGCTTTCGCGGCCATGGGTTATACCCTGGTGACCGAATACTTTCCCTGGCAGCGCGCTGTCTTGATGGGCAGAACCGATCATCGCTTCGTTGGCTATTACCCCGAATATCAATCCACGGCCCTGACGGACTGTGCCTTTTCCACCCCCATGGGGGAAAGCCCTTTGGGCTTGGTGGAACGCAAGGACGCGCATCTGAAAGGAAAAAGCCTGGATGATCTGAAAGGGACCCCAATCGGCGTGGTGTCAGGGTATGTCAACACGCCTGAATTCGACAGTCGGGTCCAACTGGGGCAGCAGATCGTTGAAGCGACCACCGATGATACCAGCAATATGCGCAAGGTGTTGGGCGGGCGGATTCAGGCGGCGGTCATCGATAAGAATGTGATGGATTATCTTCTGGCGACCCAGCCCTTTCTGAAGGGGCATGGGGACGCGCTGGAATTCGATCCGGCCCCAATGGCCGTCAAAACTCTGCATGTCTGTTTTCGCAACGACGAAGACGGAAAAAAGATGGCGGAAATTTTTAACCAGGGTCTCCGTCACATCGACGTCAAGGCGATTATGACATCCTACCTCAGTAAGATTGGCAGCTAATCTACGGTAAATTTTAGAATTGGAAGTGAAATGGATATTCCTCTCGGCATTGGCGAGAAAATTCTGGCCGATAATATTGCGCAGGAGCTGCGTAATATTCTAGTGCAGGATCGCAGCCTGTCTGGAATTTGCCGATCTGTTGCGACATGGCATGTCATTGCTGAGCGATTTTATCCGACCTTCACGGCGTCCTATCCCAATAAACCGGTGGCCTGTGCGCGAGGATGCGGAACGTGCTGCAAAAGTCTTGTCTGTGTGCGTCCTATTGACGCGGTCTTCGTCGCGGTGCATGCCCAAAACACCCTGTCCCAGGAGCAATTGACTCGGGTTTATCAGCAATTGGTTTCTACGCCCTGGATGTGTCCGTTGTTATTGGATGATGCCTGCTCGGTGTACGAGGCGCGCCCCCATCTGTGCCGCAGCTATTATTCTTTTGATGCCGCGTTGTGCAAGATCGGGAAATCCTGTGATCGCGATCAGGACAATCCTGAACTTCATCAGGCGCGCTATCATTTCCTGCTCTCAAGCTGGGTGTCCGGCAAGGTGGCGGAAATGACAGGCAAGTTTGGGCTGCAAAGTGATCAGGTCTATCTTCAGACGGCGTTGCGGCAAATCTTCGAAGATCCCACGGTGATTGACCGTTGGTTGGATGGCGAGCCGGTTTTTCTGACTCAAAGTCAGGAGACAGAGGCAAAAGCGCAAGGCCAGGGTGATGCAGGGGAAGGCGGCGGGGATAATGCCGCGCCGTCCCCCCTCTGAATCATTGCGCGCTTATTGTCAGCCGACAGCGGCGGTCAGCTGAATTTCCACCTTATAGGCGGGTGCGGCCAGTTTGGCTTCGACCGTGGCGCGGGCCGGGGTATGACCGGCAACCACCCAGCTGTCCCACACCTTGTTCATTTCGGCAAAGGTCGAGATGTCGGCCAGGAAAATGGTGGTCGACAAAATCTTGGTCTTGTCGCTGCCCAGTTCGGCCAGCAGAGCGTCGATGATGCCGACGATTTCGGCGGTCTGGGCTTCCACCGACTGACCGACGGTCTTGTCGGCGACCTGACCGGCCAGATAGGCCACGCCGTTATAGACGACGGCTTCGCTCATACGCGGGCCGGGATTGTGACGCTTGATGTCCATGACATACTTCCTTTGGGGTTTTCAGACGCGGATATGAAACGGGGGAGCCTGATGAACAGGCTCCCCCGAATGCTTGCAAGATGGAATGCGGGGCTTAGCCGCGCGCCATCTTGGCCAGGCGCATGCGCAGGGCGTTCAGCTTGATGAAGCCTTCGGCGTCGCGCTGATTGTAAACGCTGTCCTGTTCGAAGGTCACATAGTCCAAGCGATAGAGCGACTTGGGCGACTTGCGGCCGACGACGGTAACGTTGCCCTTGTAAAGCTTCAGGCGGACGGTGCCTTCGACGTTTTCGCTGACCTTGTCGATCATGGTCTGGATGGCCTGAC
>JASLCK010000206.1 GCA_030151865.1 Rhodospirillaceae bacterium
CGTTGGTCTGGCGGTCAAGCTGCTTGTTCAGCGCCGCATTCATATCGACCTGCATCAGGAAATGCACACCGCCGCGCAAATCCAGACCCAGATACATCGGCAACGCGCCGATGGACGCCATCCATTGAGGGGTGGCGGGCAACAGGTTCAGGGCCACCGTATAGCTGGGCCCCAGGGCCGACTGCACGGCATCCTTGGCCTTCAACTGAACGTCGGTGTCCTCGACCCGGACCTTGATGCCGGTGCTGTCGGCCTGGATGCCCAGGAAAGGAATGGCCTTTTGGGTCAGCGCATCCTGCACCTTCTGCATCAGGGCCTGATCGACCTGAAGCACCGAACTGGCGGGCGAAACCTGAACCGCGGGAACCTCGCCGAAGAAGTTGGGAATCGAATAAAGCGACCCAAACACAAGCGCGACAAGGATGATAACGTATTTCCACTTTGGATAGCGGTTCATGAGCGCCTCATGCAGACATCTTCAAAGCCGCGAACCGGAAGCCTTGCGGGGCTTCCGGTTCCAAACGGCCGATAAACGGTGTTTTTACTTCTTACCGAACAGCTTGCCCAAAACCGAAGCGGGCTTTTCCTCGGTGACGGGAGAGGCAGCGGCGGCGGCTTCGCCTTCGGCCTTGGCCTCGCCTTCCTTGACCGGTTCGGTCTTGTTCAGGATTTCAGAGATGGCGTGACGGGCGGTGCGGATGGCGAGGGTCTGGGCGCCTTCGCCGTATTCGACCAGCACTTCGGTCTCGCTGACCACCTTGCTGACCTTGCCGATGAGGCCGCCCTGGGTCACAACGCGGTCGCCACGGCGCAGTGCGGCCACCATTTCCTTGTGCTGTTTCATCTTCTTCTGCTGCGGACGCAGAAGCAGGAAATAGAACACAACGAAGATGAGGACCAGCGGCAGAAACTGCTCGAACCCCGCCGCGCCACCGGCCGCACCAGCGGTCTGGGCAAAAGCCTCGGAAATAAACATGCGACACTCCTGATATAGCAATCGCTTAAAGCAGCCGGAATATAACTTCCTTCCGGGCCGATGCAAACGCTAACCGGCATTTTTCCCACAATCTTCCCCCAAAGCTTGACCGCCAAGGTCTGGGTGCTACCTTTTTCGCCATGATGACCGACCAAAACGCTCTGTCGCTGCTTGCCCGCATCGCCGATGCGCTCGAGCGGCTGGCCCCGCCCCCGCCCCGCCCCACCGATCTGGATGCGGCGGACGCTTTCATCTGGCACGCCCAGCCGGAAGGGCTGGAGCCGGTATACAAGGTAAACCGCGTCGATGTGTCGCTGTTGCAGGGCATCACCATGCAGCGCGACCAGTTGCTGGACAACACCCGGCGCTTCGCCAAGGGGCTGCCTGCCAACAACGCCCTGCTGTGGGGTGCGCGCGGCACCGGCAAGTCGTCGCTGGTCAAGGCGGTGCACGCCACCATCAACGCTGAAACCCCAGACAACCGACTGGCTCTGGTGGAACTGCACCGCGAAGACATTCCCAGCCTGCCGCGTCTGTTGTCGCTGCTGCGCGCCAGCCCGCGCCGCACAGTGCTGTTCTGCGACGACCTGTCCTTTGAAGGTCAGGACGAAAATTATAAATCGCTGAAGGCTGTGCTGGACGGCGGGGTCGAGGGACGACCGGAAAACGTGCTGTTCTATGCCACGTCGAACCGCCGTCACCTGCTGTCGCGCGACATGATCGAGAACGAACGGTCAACCGCCATCCATCCCGGCGAGGCGACCGAGGAAAAGGTGTCCCTGTCAGACCGCTTCGGCCTGTGGCTGGGCTTCCACAATCTCGACCAGCAGACCTTTTTTGCCATCATCGAAGGCTATGCTCAGGCATTCGGCCTGGACATCCCGTCCGTCGAACTGCGCGCCCAGGCGGTGGAATGGTCGGTCACGCGCGGGTCCCGCTCGGGCCGCGTCGCCTGGCAGTTCATCCAGGATCTTGCTGGTCGGCTTGGGCGGAAGCTGGATTAGTCTTACCCGTCAGGAACGGCATCGGGTCCATGGCCCGAGTGCCGCGCCTGATCTCGAAATGCAACTGGGGCTGGCTGACGCCGCCGGAATCGCCCGACTTGGCGATCTGCTGGCCCCGCTTGACCACCTGACCGCGCTTGACCAGCAGCGTGTCGTTATGGGCATAGGCGGTCATCCAGCCGTCGGCATGCTTGATCAGCAACAGATTGCCGAAGCCCCGTAATTCATTACCTGAATACGCGACCACCCCATCATCGGCGGCAACCACCGGCGTGCCGGCGGGCAGTGCGATGTTGATGCCGTCGTTATGTTGGCCGCGACCGGTCGAGCCGTATTCGCTGATGATGTCGCCGCGCGCAGGCCAGATAAAGCCCTTACCCACTTTGGGCGGGGACGGCAAAGGCGCGGTGGCGACGGTTTTCTGCTCGGCGCCAGCCGGAGCCGATGAGGCGGAACTGGGCGGCGGAGCGGGCGGCGGCGGGGCCACATCGTTGGCCCCAACCCCGGAAGAGGACGGCGGCGGCGGGGGCGGCGGAATGTCGTCCGACGCCTTTTCGCGGTCGGCCAGCGTCTGATATTTGCCGCCCTTGGCGTCGGCGGGCTTGGGTTCGGGCAACGGCGCGGCAGCCACCGGCGGCGGCATCGATCCGGCATTGTTCTGGG
>JASLCK010000207.1 GCA_030151865.1 Rhodospirillaceae bacterium
CCGGTCTGATTAACCTGCTGGGGATTGAATCCCCCGGCCTCACTTCCTCGCTGGCGCTTGCCCAGCATGTTGCGGCGTTACTCTCATGATCAATCGACGGACCTTTACCTTTGGCTTGGGCTCGGTCTTGCTGGGTGCCGCCGCCCATGCCGAAGCGCCGCCCGCCCTGACAGCCCCCAGCGACGCCAAGGCCGCACCCGATACCGGAGCCGCGCCGCCGGTGGGCAACCAGCCCCTGCCCCGCGAATTCGCCATCGACCCCAAGGTTTTGGAAAAAGCGGAAAAAGCCAAACAGAAGAAAAAGCCCAACCTGTCGGACGTTGACGTCACGCAGATTCCAAACCACCGCCAGATGATGCGCGACATTATCGCCGAGTTGGCCACCTACGCTAAAAAGACCAAGCCCAACTTCGTCGTGCTGGTGCGCAACGCCCCGGAACTGCTGATCCGCGAACGCCGGGAATGGGTGTGGGAAAGCCTGCGCAGCCCGGAAGCCGCCGATGCCGGAAAGTTGCTGCCGGAAGGGGCGCTGGTGCGGGCTTTTATGCGGACCATCGACGGGTTGGTGATTGATGGCGCTTATGTTGGGCTGGAAAGCTATGGCAAGCCCACCGACCCGGATTTGTCGGCCCCGTTGCTGGCCGCCGCCGCCGCCTTCAAACGCGAAGGCCGCCCGGTGCTGGCGCTGGATTACGCCAACGCCAAAGACCAGATTGCCGACATTCGCGACAAAACCAAAAAGGCGGGCTTCCTCAGCTATGTGGCCAGCGGCGGCAGCAAAATTCTGGAACACATGCCCAAGGGGGCTCCGGTCCAGGAAAATACCGACGCCATCACCAACCTGAACAAAGCCCGCAACTGGGTCGACCTGCAACATCCCGGCACGTACACCACCCATGCCGATTGGATCAACGCGGTGCGCGACAACAATTACGACGTGATCGCCACCGATGTTTTCTGGCGCAACAATGATGCCATGACGATCCAGGAAGCCAAGACCCTGCAACAAAAGACTGCGGGCACGCGCCGTCTGGTGCTGGCCGACATGTCCATCGGTAAGGCGTTCGACACCCGCTTTTACTGGAAGAGCAACTGGGATTTGGGCAATCCCGGTTTTCTGGTAGAGCGTGACGAGCAAGACCCATCGGCCATGCTGGTGGAATATTGGAACGACGACTGGAAAAAGATTTTAGGCCAGTACATCCAGGGCATCATGGCCTATGGCCTGGACGGCGTGATCCTGAGCGATGTCGATACCTATGGCTATTTCGAGGAACAGATGCCCCTGGAATGATCCAGGGGCCCGGCCACTCCTCTAGTCTACCCAATCCGACAGGGCATCGCGCAGACGCCGCCGCCCGTCATCGCCATCGGGCAAACCGATGCGCAGCCAGCGGGGCGATGCGACGAAAGGCCGTACCAGAACGCCGCGCTGGCCTAAATGTTCGTACAAGGCCCAAGCCCGTGAGGCATTGATCAGTCTAAACAGGCTGGTGCCGCCGATGACCTGAATCTTCGCCAAGGCCAGGATATTGTCCAAAAGCGCGGCTTCCGCCGTCAGCCGCTGACGGTTCATATCCTGCCAGGCACGATCGGCCAAAGCCGCCTTGCCGATGGCGATGGCCGGGCCGGAAATGCTCCAGGGACCAATCTGCTGGCGCAACAGGCGGGCCAGCGACAGGTCCGCCACCACGAAGCCCAGCCGCACTCCGGCCAGACCGTAAAATTTGCCAAAGCTTTTCAGGACCACCAGCCCCGGCCTAACCTTGTCGGCCAGGGACAGTTCGGGCGCAACCTCGCCAAAGGCTTCGTCCACCACCAACAGACCACCACGGCGCGCCAATTGCTGCGACAATTCGATCAACCGCAAGGGATCATGGCGACGGCCATCGGGATTGTTGGGATTGACCACGACCACCACTTCGGCATCACCGATGCGTTCCAGGGTTTCGCAGACAATCACCTGGTGTCCGGCATTGGTCCAACTGGCGGCATGCTCGCCATAGGTCGGACCGACAACGGCGACCTGGGAATAACCGCGCAGACGCGGCAACAATTGGATGCCAGCCTGACTGCCCGCCACCGCCACCAATTGATCGGGGTCTTCAACGCCATAGGCGCGGGCCGCGATCTGGCGCAGTTCCACTTCCTCCCCCTGGCCAGGCAGACGTCGCCAGACATCGCCCGCCATTTCGGGCACGGGATAAGAATAGGGATTGATGCCTGTGGACAGGTCGAGCCATCCCTGTTCGGGACGGCCAAAACGCCGTTCGGCGGCGGCTAAATCGCCGCCATGCGCCGGCAGGGCAAAGGGATCGGAAGGATTGGTGGTACGCATGGTGGCTAGGGCTATCATCCCGTCAGAACACTGGCAAGAGGGCGACCGGAAAGGCCGCCTTGCAAAGACGTCTATAGTTTAGACGGGATCAGGCGGGTGATGAAATCAGCCAAACGGTGGAATTCCTTCCCTCTGGGGGATGATTTTCGCCAGACCAGGGCAATCACGCGCGGCTGGGTCGCCCCAGCCAGGGGACGAACCACCAGACCAGTCCCTTCGGCTTCGCCCGCATCGACGGCCAGCTTGGGCAGCAAGGTAATGCCCAACCCCGACGCAGCCATCTGCACCACCGTATGCAGGCTGGTACCGCGCACCCCTTCACCGGTGCGGGCGGGCGGAAGGCTACAGGCTGCCAAGGCATGTTCCCGCAGGCAGTGGCCTTCTTCCAGCAGTAAAAGATCGGCGGTGGCCAGTTCGCTGGGCGGAACCTCGGCATAACGGGCCAGGGGATGATTGGCCGGACAAGCCAGCAGGAACGGGTCAGAGAACAATTCCGCCACCTCGATACCGTCGGCATCATAGGGCAAAGCCAAAACGGCAGCATCCAACTGGCCGGAATCCAACTGTTCCAGACAGCGGGCGGTCAAATCTTCCCGCAGATAAAGCTTCAGATTGGGAAAGCTGACGCGCAACGGCGGCAACAGCTTGGGCAGCAGATAAGGCGCGATGGTGGGGATGATCCCCAGACGCAGCGGCCCCGACAGCGGTTCCGACGCGGCGCGCACCAGATCCACCAGATCTTCGGCCCCGCGCAGCAACTCCTCGCCCCGCTTGGCGACCTGTTCCCCCAAGGGCGTCAGCATAACCCGGCGCTTGGTGCGTTCCACCAACACCGCGCCCAGCAGGTTTTCCAACTCCTGCAAGCCCGCCGACAAGGTGGATTGGGTCACCAGGCACGCTTCGGCGGCATGCCCGAAATGGCGATATTCCGCCAGAGCGCACAAATACCGCAACTGGCGCAGGGTGGGTAACGGCTTCATCGATTCCCTCAATATTTTTTCTAGAAGATAAACGATGGCGTCGATATTTCAAGCAAGCCTGCCAGCTTGCCTCCGAGATTGCGCATTGGGGCCCGCGCAACCTGCGCATTGGGGATTGCGTGGGCTGCATTTGACTTCCCCGCAAGACAGGCGCAAACACCTGCCCCATCACCACACCCAACGGGGTTGTTCGATGAAGCTTTTCCGTACTGTTGCGGCCGTTTCCGGCCTTTTGGCCTGCACCGCCGCTGCCCATGCCAGCGATGTCTCGGACGTGGCGCGTGAAATGAAGCTGCCGGTTCCGGTGGTCGATATGGTGTTTCGCACCGTCGACGGGTTCTATGCCTCGGCCGATGCGCCCGCCAATCGATTGAGCAGCGGCACCATGAAGGAACTCACCTTGAAGGCGGTGAAAAGCCGTCTTAGCAATATGGAAGACAGCCAACCCGGCAAGAGCAACGAAAGCAGCGCCGAGGAACGCAACGCCGTCTATAAGGCCCAGGTCAAGACCACCCGCCACGAAACCAGCGAAAGCGGCGAATGCGTGGACAACACCGTGACCCTGATCGCATCGGAAGCCCAGCCCGTGGTGCGCGATGGTCAGTTCGGCTTTGACAGCGCACGCCCCAAAGTCAGCAGCGCGGCCTGGAAAATGACGTTCTGCCGCAGCCCGATCAACGGCGGCACCGATTATTCCGACTGGCAAGTGAAGTAAGGCAGCCCGAAAACAGGCGGCCGGACGCAAGCCCCGACCGCCTGTTTTATCCAGCCCGCGCGGTGTGCTTGTTGACCGCCGCAGAAATCTGCTTGGCCACCTGGGAGGTGTTCTTTTCGCTGGAGAAAGCCTTGGTGATCGAGTCCGAGAGCTTTTGCAGCAAATCGATATCCCGTTGATCGGGGATTTGCTCATTCCCGGCCAATTGCTCGGCCCGCGCCACCAAAGACTGGGCCAATTCGCCGACATGGCCAAAATTGGCGCCATTTAGCCGCCGGGTCAGGTCCTCCCCAACAAACAGCAGGCGCTCCATGTCCGACTGGCATTGATCGCGGGTCCCTTCCCCATTGAAGAATTGGGTAACCCGTTGCACCAGGAAATTCACCTGGACAGCATAACGGCGCATCTTTTCTTCATTGAGGCGCTTGGCGGCGACATCGATCATCCGTTGCAGAACCGCCGTATCCTCGTATCCCAAAGCCTTGCTGCGCAGGGGATTGGGGACTTCGATCAGTTCGGTCTTCTGTCCTTCGCCGGGACGCGGTGCCTTACGACGGTCGGGACCGATATAATCATGGGTCACGACAAACGGTTTGCGCGATTTCGCCAAAAAAGTCAGGCGGTCCAACAACAGTTCGATGGACAGCGGCTTGACCAACAAATCATCGACGCCGGAATCGATCACCCGCTTGACCTGCCCCACCGTCGGCTCGTTGGAGGTGGCCAGTGTCAAGACAAAGGGGTTTACGCCCAAAGTATGGTGACGCATGCGGTGAATGGTGTCGCAGAAATCACCGCCGGGCAATTCCACATCGCACAACATCACATCGACAGACGAATCCGTCAGGCATTCTTGAAGTTTATCGACAGAATGGCAATCCGTTATACCACGGAAACCATTAGCAAATAGGGCAGCCTTTAGACTTTGCCTAAGGTGAGGATTAGGTTCACCTAATAAAAGGTGAATATTTTCATAACGATATTCGTCAGCCATATCTCAGGCCATCCTATCGGCGAGGAGCTGCCCTCTCATCCAAATGGATGAGATGTAACTTTATTAAAGAAAATTTATCACAACAGCCAGCGAAAACTGACCGATCTGAAAGGATAGGCAGAGAAAAATTTGACCCAGTTTTAAACGACAACTGTTCCGCGAGAAGTTGCGTGCGAGACCCAATCTCTCACCACTTGCAGTAACTGGGTCCTAGACACACTCTCGCGAGCAACGATAGTCCGGGTCGTTCCAGAAAGCCAGTCCCGTTCATCGTCCGTCAAGTCTTTGGCTGTCACAATGACCACCGGAATATGATCCCCAGGACGTTCGGTCATGCGCATGACTTTTAGAAATTCGAACCCATCCATACCGGGCATCATCAAATCCAAAAGCACCATCGCCGGACGGGCCTGACCGATGCGCTGCAATCCATCCAGGCCATTGGCCACCCCCGCCACCGCCCAGCCGTCACGTTCCAGCAGACGACACAGAATGGTCCGGGTCACGTCGTCATCCTCGATCACCAGGGCCTGGGGGGCGCCCTCCAAGGGGCGATAACGATTGACGGTTTCCAACAGCAATTCAAAACGGAACGGCTTGGTGATGTAATCCGACGCCCGCAGCAGGAAACCGGCCTCCTCCTCGTCGGCCAGTGTCAGCAGAACCACCGGGATATGGCGCACCGCTTCCGAATTCTTCAGGCGCGACAACAGCCCCCAGCCATCAAAACCGGGACAAAGCACATTAAGGACGATGACATCCGGCATCAGTTCGGCTGCCAGATCAAAACCTTGCTGGGCATCAAAGGCATGGATCAGGCGATAGGCATCGCCCCCCAACGCTTCCCCCAGCAATTCATGAACTGCGGTATCGACATCCACCAGCAGCACCGTCGCGGCATTGCGCGCGCCTTCGCCCCGCGCCGAGGACGACACGGCCCGCAGATCGACCGGAACCACCACGCTCAACCGAAATCCGCAAGACAGATTAACCCCTTCCAACCGCCCCCCCAGGGCTGCCGCCGTTTCATGCAGACGCATCAACACCGGGTCGGCGGAGCGTCCAGCCACAAGGGCAGCCAATGCATCATCGGGGATACAGGGGCCGTTTTCCTCGGCGGACAGCACCAGAGACGGGCCGCTGACCGCCACATCGACCGCGACGCCACGCCCTTGCTGGCGCGCAAAAGCATGTTCGATCAGATCGAACAACACCCGGCGCAACTTCAAGCTGTCGCTGTGGGGCTGCACTCCGGCCATGCCAAAACTGCTGACATGC
>JASLCK010000261.1 GCA_030151865.1 Rhodospirillaceae bacterium
CCGTCCGATGTGGCCCATCTGCTGGACAAGCTGCAACGGGAATCGCACCGCGTCAGCGCCGAGCTGCTGGCCCCCGCCCAACCAGGGGCCTTGCGCAACAATCCGCCGGTGCTGGTGATGGGCGGCGATGCCGATGTCTTCCTGCCCATATCGGCGTTTCGGGAAATCGCAACCTTCTTCAAGGCCGAGTTGGAGGTCCTGAAGGGGGCGCCGCATGGCCTGATGATCGACAGCGTCTGGTGGCAACCCGCCGCCGACGGGATCATCGACTGGATCACCAAGAACAAGCTTTAGCCCACAATATGACGCCGTCCTGACTTTCATCAGGGCGGCGTTTGTCATTGATCGCCGCCGTCATCTCAAGGCCCAGAGCAATGGCTTATCGCAATGACTTATAAAAGCTGTGGATATTCGTCCCCGCCCCCTCCCCACTCCTGGGGAAGTGGCGTAGACTTCACAAATGGGTTTGCGCCGCCACCTGCCTCTTAAAGCGGGGGAGACGCCATCTGCACTGTTCAAAAGACAACAGCAAGCCCGACCAACGGGCCTTTGTCGCAAGGGGTGCTGTCATGGGCGTTGTTGCATTTACCGATCCGGCCTTCGGCTTCGATATCCGTCTTTCCGATCTTTATGACCGTGCCGGACTGACCCGGCTGGATGATCTGTTTCTGGGTCAATTGCCCGACGATCTGGGCGACCGGCTGACCACCGCACGCACCCTGCCGCCCGGCGATTTTCCCGGTGGCCCCAAGGCCGAAGCCGACTTTTTAGTCGTCCTGGCCCCGCATCTGGAACGCTTTGTCGCCAAGCTGTTCGGCATCACCGCCGAAATGTCGGCCCTATCCGACCGTCAGGCCGACCTGGCCCCCTTGTACGATTGCAAAAGGCTGTTCGTACAGCGCCGCGCCGCCAAGGCCCTGTCGCCCGATCAGTTGGCCGCGCTGGACAGCGACGCGCTGACCGGCGAGATCACCGCCCTGCTGGGGGCCGACTGGTCGGAACTGGATTTCGCCCGCACCGTCATGGGCTGGCTGGCAGACGAACCCGCCCATGCCGAGGACCTGGGCATCGCCGCCCGTTATGCCGCCTGGGCGCTGCTGTCGGAAGCCGGACGGGCCAAGCATCGTCCCGGCGTCCTGTTCAAGGCCCCGGCCAAGCATGATCCGTTGCGCCGCGTGGACTATCAAACCATCAGCCAGGACGGGGTCACCAAGTTCGTCTATGCCCCCGAACGATTGCGCCACCGCGAAGGCTTCGCCCTGACCGATTGCGGCGTCGATCTGACTGGCGGTCTGGACGAGGTGTCTTACTGCATCTTGTGCCATCACCAGGGCAAGGACAGTTGCTCGAAGGGATTGCACGACAAACAGACCGGGGCTTACACCAAAACCGCCGTCGGGGCCAAGCAGACCGGTTGCCCGCTGGAAGAGCGCATTTCCGAAATGCACGAGGTCAAGGGCATGGGTCTGCCGGTGGCCGCGCTGGCGGTGGCGGTGGTGGACAACCCCATGGTGGCGGGCACCGGGCACCGCATCTGCAACGACTGTATGACGGCCTGCGTCTACACCAACGGCAACCGCGCCCCGGTCAACGTCCCGGAAGCGGAAACCCGTGTCTTAAAGGATGTGCTCGACCTGCCCTGGGGGTTCGAGGTTTACAGCCTGCTGACCCGCTGGAACCCGCTGAACCTGCGCCGTCCCCTGCCCTTGCCGCCCACCGGGCGCACGGTGTTGGTGGCCGGGATGGGACCGGCGGGCTATACCCTGGCCCACCATCTGCTGAACGACGGCCATGCGGTGGTCGCCATCGACGGCCTGAAGATCGAACCGTTGCCGCCCTCTCTGTCGGGTATCGGCCTGGATGGCGGGCGGGTTCCCTTCCGCGCCATCCGCGATGTGGCCGAGCTGTTCGAGCATCTGGGCGAGCGTGTGAATGCCGGATTTGGCGGTGTCGCCGAATACGGCATCACCGTGCGCTGGAACAAGAACTTCCTGAAGATCATCCGTCTGCTGCTGGAACGCCGATCCGATTTCCTGATGGCGGGCGGGGTGCGGCTGGGCAGCGCCGTCACCCTGGAAAGCGCTTTTGCCGCAGGTTTCGACCATATCGCGTTGTGCATGGGGGCGGGCAAGCCGACCGTCATCGACATGCCCAACAACCTGGCGCGCGGGGTGCGTCAGGCATCCGACTTCCTGATGGCGCTGCAACTGACTGGGGCGGCCCGCAAGGCCAGTCTGGCCAATCTGCAATTACGCCTGCCCGTGGTGGTGATCGGCGGCGGGCTGACCGCCATCGATGCCTGCACCGAGGCTTTGGCCTATTACCCCATCCAGGTGGAAAAATATCTGAGCCGCTATGAAACCCTGGCGGCGGAACAGGGCGAAGCTGCCGTGCGGGCACGGCTGACGCCCGAGGATGCGGAAATCGCCGACGAATTTCTGGCCCATGGACGGGCCATCCGCGCCGAACGGGTTCTGGCCGCCCAACAGGGCCGCGCCCCCGACATTCTGGGGCTGCTGAACCAATGGGGCGGGGCAACCATCGCCTATCGCCGCAGCCTTTTGGAAAGCCCGGCCTATCGCAATCACGAAGAAGTTCATAAGGCGATGGAGGAAGGCATCCGCTTTGCCGAAAAACTGACCCCGGTGGCGGTCGAAGTTGACCAATACGGCGCCGCCAAAGCCCTGCGTGTCAAAGGCCCCGATGGCGAAGTCAGCCTGCCCGCCCGTGCGGTCATCGTCGCGGCGGGCACGGTGCCCAACACCGTCCTGGCGCGCGAGGACAAACGCATCCGTCTGCATGGCAAATATTTTGAAGCCATCGGCGAGAACGGCCAGCCGGTCGAGCCGGAAACCGTCACCAAGCCCGCCACCCCCACCGTTCTGATGTCGCTGGACGGCGAAGGCCCGGCGCTGTCCTTCCATGGCGATTTGCACCCGTCCTGGGCCGGGAACGTGGTCAGCGCCATGGCCAGCGCCAAGCTGGGCTATCCGATCATCAGCCGCCGCCTGACCCATGCGGGCAAGCCGAAATCGACGCCGGAACACCTGTTCGCCTGGGTCAACAAGGCATTGCGGCCCCGGGTGCATGCCGTCAAACGGCTGTGCCCAACCATTGTCGAAGTCACCATCGAAGCCCCGGCAGCGGCGCAAGCCTTTCTGCCCGGCCAGTTCTATCGTCTGCAAAATTACGAAGAAAACGCCGCCCGCACCGCCGACACCGTTCTGGCCACCGAAGGTTTGGCCCTAACCGGGGCCTGGGTCGATCGGCAAGCCGGTCTGGTATCGCTGATCGTTTTGGAAATGGGCGGATCATCCGACCTGTGCGCCGTCCTGAAACCCGGCGAACAGGTGGTGCTGATGGGACCGACGGGGTCGCCGACCGAAACCCCGGCGGGAGAAAACGTCCTGCTGGCGGGCGGCGGTTTGGGCAATGCCGTGCTGTTTTCCATCGGCCAGGCATTGCGCCGGGCCGGGTCCAGGGTGCTGTACTTCGCCGGATACAAACAGGCCGCCGATCTGTTCAAGGTGGCCGAGATCGAAGCCGCCGCCGATGTCATCGTCTGGTGCGTCGATGGCGGCGATCCCCTGCCCGCACGCCGCCCCCAGGATAAAAGCTTTGTCGGCAATATCGTCCAGGCCATGCAAGCCTATGGCGAGGGGAAATTCGGATCGCCCCTGATCGATCTGAAGACCATCGACCGCATCGTCGCCATCGGATCGGACCGCATGATGCAGGCGG